>NZ_JABAEE010000050.1:0-44677 GCF_023701885.1 Pseudomonas sp. CG7
TGGGCGCGGAGATGGGTCTAAGCGACAGCCCCTGACCCAAACCGCCACCACCCATCCCGTCCTGCTGATCGACACCCAAGCCCCACTCCCCGAACTCCATGCCTGTGCCAGCGAGCGCCTGCACGCCACGCTCGACTACCTGACCTTGGTGGCTTGCAGCAGCCTGCGTGATTCAGCGGCCAGCGACCTCAACACCATCACCAATGTCGCGCGGATCCTGGTGCAGGATGTCGCGGATGTGTTCGGCGTGATCGAGCGGCGCGGGCTCGAAGGCTGAGCCATTATGGGAGCGAGCTTGCTCGCGATGGCGGTGGGTCAGTCCACATCGATACAACTGATCCGACGCTATAGCGAGCAAGCTCGCTCCCACAGGGTATTGCGGTAGCCCGAGCATTTCTCAGGAGTTTACCTCCCGTGGCGAGGGAGCTTGCTCCCGCTGGGTTGCGTAGCGACCCCAAACCGCCTGAATGCGATCGACCTGATGCACCGAGGTGCCGGGTTTTAGGGCTGCTGCGCAGCCCAGCGGGAGCAAGCTCCCTCGCCACAGGATTAGTGTGCTACTCGGTCCAGCTGCCGGCGCACGGCCAGTTCAACCCCGCGGATTTCCGCCAGGCCTTTAAGGCGGCCGATCAGGGAGTAGCCGGGGTTGCTTTTGCGGTGCTGGTCGTCGAGCAGTTGATGCCCATGGTCCGGGCGCAACGGCAAGCGCGGGCCGCCTTCGCGTTCACGTCGGCGCTCTTCGGCCACCAAGGCACTGATGACCCCGACCATGTCGACGTCGCCGTCCAGGTGATGAGCCTCATGGAAGCTGCGTGGGTCGCTTTCCCGGCGGGTTGAGCGCAGGTGGGTGAAGTAAATGCGCGGCGCAAAGTGCTTGGCCATCGCCACCAAGTCGTTGTCTTCACGCACGCCATAGGAGCCGGTGCAGAACGTCAGGCCATTGGCCGGGCTGGGCGCGGCGTCCAGCAGCCATTGGGCGTCTTCGGCGGTGGAGAGGATGCGCGGCAAGCCGAGCAGTGTCCGGGGCGGGTCGTCCGGGTGGATCGCCATGCGCACGCCCACCTCCTCGGCAACCGGGATCACCGCGCGCAGGAAATATCCCAGGTGTTCGCGCAACGTGGCCTCGTCGATGTCGGCGTAGGTGCGCAGCAAGTCCCGGAAGTTGTCCAGGCTGTAGTGCTCCTCGGCGCCGGGCAAGCCCGCGATCAGGGTGTTGACCAGGGTTTCGCGCCGGGCTGGCGTTAGCTGTTCGAAATAGGCCTTGGCCTGCTGGATATCCTCGGCGCTGTATTCGGCCTGCGCCCCCGGGCGCTGGAGGATGTACAGGTCGAAGGCGGCAAACGCGGTCTGATCGAAACGCAAGGCCCAGCCGCCATCCGCCAGCTCAAAGGACAAGTCGGTACGGGTCCAGTCCAGCACCGGCATGAAGTTGTAGCAGACGATATCGATGCCGCAGCTCGCCAGGTTGCGCACGCTTTGCTGGTAGTTGGCGATGTACTCGTCGCGTCGCCCGCAGCCGCGCTTGATGTCTTCGTGCACCGGAATGCTTTCCACCACCGACCAGCTCAAGCCGGCCGTGTCGATCATCTCCTTGCGCGCCGCGATGGCGTCCACCGGCCACACTTGGCCATTGGGGATTTCGTGCAGCGCGGTGACGATACCGGTCGCTCCGGTCTGGCGAATGTCCGCCAGGGAGATCGGGTCCTTGGGGCCAAACCAACGCCATGTCTGTTCCATGTTTCTTCTCCTTTTTATCAGTTGGATGCGGCAAGGGTGTGCAACAGGCTATCCACGCCATCGCGCGTCAAGGCGTCGTAGGCGCGGTGCACGGCGTCGCGAAATGCTGGGCGAGCCGAGAGCGGCGGCGGGAAGACTTCCTGCAGATCGAGAACGGCATTCACCCGCGAGGCGCCCTCGAAGCGTCCAGCAAGGTCGGCAAAGGTTGCGCTCAGCGGGTCGTCAACCACATGGGCCGGACGACCGGGTAACGGCTGCGTGCAGTAGTGGATCCATGCCGCGATGCCCAAGGCGGTGCAGTCGATGCCGCGCCCTTGGTCGAGCAATTGCTGCGCGCCGAGTAGCCAGCGTTGCGGCAGTTTCTGCGAGCCGTCCATGGCGATCTGGCGCAAGCGATGTTGCAGGCTGTCGTTGGCAAAGCGCGCCAGAAGGTCGTTGGCATAGACCGAAAGATCGATGCCGGCCGGCATGTCCAGGGTCGGCGTGGCTTCCTCGGCCATGTAGCGCCCGATGAGGCGCGCCAGCCTCACGTCGCTGACGGCCTCGAAGACCGACTCATGGCCGGCCAGCAGCCCCACGTAGGCCAGCAATGAATGGCTGCCATTGAGCATGCGCAGCTTCATCGTTTCAAACGGACGCACATCTTCCACCATCTGCACGCCTTCCACTTCCCAGTCCGGGCGGCCGAGGGGAAAGTGGTCCTCGACCACCCATTGACTGAAGCTTTCGCTGACCACTGCCGCACGGTCGTGACAGTCGAGTTGCTGTTCCAGCCGGCGGAAGGATTCGTCGTCCATGGCCGGCACGATGCGGTCGACCATGCAACTGGGAAAGGCCACCTGTTGCTCGATCCACTGCGCCAGCGCCTCATCCTGCAACGCCGCCAATGCGCTCACCGCCTGGCGGGTGCGCTGGCCGTTGTCGGGCATGTTGTCACAGCACAACACCGTGAAGGCCGGGACGCCTGCGGCGCGACGGCGGCGCAGGGCTTCCAGGACAATGCCGGGGGCCGAGCGCGGCGTGTGTGGATGGGCGATGTCATGGGCAATCGGCGGGTCTTCGGGGCGCATCTGCCCGGATGACGGGCTCAGGCAGTAGCCTTTTTCGGTGACGGTGAGCGTGACAATCCGCGTTTGCGGCGCGGCCATGCGTTGCAGCAACTGCTCCAGTTCCTGGCCGCCCTCGCCCACGAACAAGGCCTGGCGCAACACCCCGATCTCGCGCAGCGTCACCTGCTCGCGGTCGCGGTACTCGGCCACGTGGTAGCGACCGTCCTGTGTGCGCAACTGCTCGACCAAAATGCGATTGGAGCGCAGGTTGGCGCTGCACACGCCCCAATCGCTTTCGCCATGGCGATTGAGGTGGCGTTGCAGGTAGACCGCCTGGTGCGCGCGATGAAACGCCCCCAGGCCCAAGTGCACGATACCGATCTGCGTTGCAGTGCCGGTGCTAGGTACACGGTTCACAACAGGCATCGACTCACTCCTTCTGTTCAGGAACGGCCCAAGGCCGAAGCGGCTTGCGGGCTTTGCGCCGCCGCGTGGCCGGTATCCGCCACCGACAGCGGTTTAACGTAGCGCGCCACACACACGGCACCGATCACGGTCAACAGCCCCGCCAGCAGGAAGGCACTGGTGAACGAACCGGTGAACTGCACCAGGAAGCCCGTCAGGGTCGGGCCGACAATGCCCGAAGTGTTCGCCAGGAAGTGCATGAAACCACTGACGCCACCCACTCGCGCCGCCGGGACGGTGTCCTGGATGATCGCCCAGTAGATGGCGCCGGTGAGGTACAGGAAGAACACGGCCAAGGCGACCAGAATCACCGCCGGATACAAGGTACTGCCCATCCCGGCACAGGCGATGCAAACGGCGCAGGCCAGCAGGCATGTCACCAGCACCACTTTGCGGGAGAACATCATTTTTCCGGTTTTCTTGAACACGAAGTCGGAGATGAAGCCGCCCAGGGCCAGGCCGAGGAAACCCAGCACCCAGGGAATGACCGTGGCGATGCTCATGTCCTTGACGTTCAGGCCGTGGGCCATGGTCAGGTAGCTGGGGAACCAGGTCAGGAAAAAGAACAAGGTGTAGTTATAGGAAAAGAACGCCAGGGAGGTGAACAGCACCGTGGGCTGCTTGAGGTAGAACCGCAGCGGGAACACCGGTTGTGCCGCCAGCTCGCTTTGGCCCTCGGCCTGGAGAATATCGTCGGCGCCCTCTCCTTCTGGCCGCTCCTTGACGAACTTGTACCACACGGCCGCCCAGATCAGGCCGACGAGCATGATGATAATGAACGACACCTTCCAGCCGTAGGTGACGGCAATGAAACCCACCACCGGGCCGGAAATCGCGCCACCCAGCGGCGTACCGGACATCGATGCGCCGATGGCCCGCGCCCTGCGCTTGGGGGTGTACCAGTTGTTCACCATCTTGCTGGTGGTGACGCTCAACGGTCCTTCGCCCATGCCGAACAAAATCCGGATAAGCACCAGTGAAGCGAAGCCCACCGTCAGCACCGTAAGGCCGCTGAACAGCGACCACAAGACCATGGCCAACAGCAACGTGGTCTTGGCGCCGTAACGGTCGGCGGCCCAGCCACCGATGAAGTTGAAGGCGGCATAGCCGACGAAGAAGCTGCTGAAGATCATGCCCATCTCACCCGTGCTCAGACCGTAGTCCTTCTGGATGAAAGGCGCCGCCACAGACAATGCCGACCGGTCGAGGTAATTGATGACCCCGGCCAGGAACTGCATGATGATGATTAAGCTACGTCCTTGACCAAACATGGTGGAACCTCCCGCTTGTTGTGTTTATTCGGTGAGGGTGCCCATGACAGGCACGGTGAAACCGGTGGTAGCGACGGCTCAGTGATGGGCGTTCGTCAGCTCCACCAGCACTTTTCGGGTTTGCTCGGGGTGCTGTTCGATCAGGTCGATGGCGCCGGGCATTTCGTCGAAGGTGACGCGATGGCTGATCAGGTCCTGGACCTGCAACTTGCCACTGGCGATCAGTTCGATCACCTGCGGGAATTTGCGATTGTTGAGCCGTGAGCCCACCAGGGTCAGTTCCTTCTTGATCATTTCCAACTGCACCAGATCACTGGGCGTGGCATTGAAGCCCAGCAATCCGATACGCCCGGCCGGCGAGGCCAGGCGCACCATCTGCGGCATCAGTACCGGTATGCAGGCGGCATCGACAATCAACGGCACGCCTTCGCCTTGAGTGTGCTCAAGCATCAGCGCTTCGACATCGACTTGCTGGCCGTTGAGGGTCCGGCTGGCGCCCAGCGCTCGCGCCGTCTCCAGGCGGCTGTCGATGACATCGGTGACGGTGATGTCGGTCAATCCCAACGCCTTGGCCATCTGCACCAGGGTCAGGCCGATCACCCCGGCACCGTAGATCAACACGCTGTCGCCCGGTTGCGGCTGCATCCGATCAAGCACGTTCAGGGCAATGGAATAAGGTTCGACCAAGGCGCCGTGGCTGAGGGACATCGAATCGGGCAGGCGATGGGCGTTCTCGGCCGGTACGCAGACCTGTTCGCTGAAGCCACCGTCGCGGTGCACGCCGATCACTTGCAGCCGCGTGCAGACGTTGGGCCGGCCAATGCGGCAGGGGTAACAGGTGCCGCAACTGATCACCGGATCGATGCACACCCGGTCGCCCACCTGCAGGTGCTCGACGCCTTCACCGACTTGCCGGATCACCCCGGAGAACTCATGACCGGTGACCCGGGGGAAACGCACGAATGCGTTCTGCCCATGAATGATGTGCATGTCCGAGCCACAGATGCCGGCATACGCCACATCGACCTGGACCTCGCCTTGGGCGACCTCGGGTCGGTCGACCTGGGCCAGCCCGAACTCGAAGGGTGCTCTTACCTGGAACGCTTTCATCGGGTCACTCCTGGCGGGACGTTTTCGCCCCGTTTCCTCAAAGGGTTGGAACTGCTTTACCAATGCCAGAGCGTGCCGTCTTCGAGACGGTTGACCGGCAGGCTGGCGCGTTTGTAGGGGTATTGGCGGGCAAGGTCTTCATCGATGTCGACGCCATGCCCCGGTGTTTCGCCCGGAGTGAAGTGGCCGTCCTCGAAGCGATAGGCATGGGGGAACACTTCATCGATACGTTCTTCGTGAGGCATGTGTTCCTGGATGCCGAAGTTGGGCACCCAGGTATCGAAATGCAGGGCCGCGCCCATGCACACCGGCGACAGGTCGGTGGCGCCGTGAAAGCCCGTGCGCACCTGGAACAGCGCGGCGAAATCGGCAATACGCCGCACATGGGTAATGCCGCCGGCATGCACCAGGGTCGTGCGGATGTAGTCGATCAACTGCTCCTGGATCAACTCGCGGCAGTCATGGATGGAATTGAACACCTCGCCCACGGCCAGCGGCGTGGTGGTGTGCTGGCGAATCAGCCGGAAGCTCTGCTGGTTCTCCGCTGGCGTGCAGTCTTCCAGCCAGAACAGGTTGTACGGTTCCACGGCTTTGCCCAGGCGCCCGGCCTCGATGGGGGTCAGGCGGTGGTGCACGTCGTGAAGAATGTGCAGGTCATCACCAAAGCGCTCGCGCACGGCGGCGAACAGCTTGGGCACGTAGTTGAGGTATTTGGCGGTGTCCCACACGTGTTCGGCGGGCAGGTCGCTGTCGGCCGGTTCATAACGCTCGCCGCTGCGCTTGGCGACCCCGTAGGTGGTGGCAATGCCGGGCACGCCGCATTGCACACGCACGGCTTTGTAGCCCAGCTCGACGTGGCGGGCGACTTCGTCCAGGCAGCCTTCGATGTCCTTGCCGGTGGCGTGCCCATAGACCATCACCCGCTCGCGGCTCTTGCCGCCGAGCAGTTGGTACAAGGGCATATTCGCGGCCTTGGCCTTAATGTCCCACAGCGCCACGTCGACGGCCGCGATAGCGGTCATGGTCACCGGCCCCCGACGCCAGTAAGCGCCGCGATACAGGTACTGCCAGATGTCCTCGATGCGGTGGGCATCGCGGCCGATCAACGCGGGCAGGACGTGCTCTTCCAGGTAAGCGACCACCGCCAGTTCGCGGCCATTCAAGGTGGCATCGCCGATGCCGTAAATGCCTTCATCGGTGACGATCTTCAAAGTGACCAGGTTGCGGCCCGGACAGGTGACGATGACGCGCGCTTCAACGATTTTCATAAATCAGACCTGTGCAACAGAAGGAAGTGAGGACGCGCCCATGTTCGGCATCGCTGCGTGGGGAATCAGCGCACCCCGGTATTGGACGACCTGGGCCGCCAGGCGATGACCCCAGCGGGCGGCCTGCTCCGGATCGCCGCCGCGCAGGCGGCAGGCCAGGTAGGCGGCGCTGAACGAATCACCGGCAGCGGTGGTGTCGACGACATGGGAAACGGTTTGCGCGGGCACGTCGAAACGCCCCGGCGGGCACTGGACCAAGCAACTGGCGGCGCCACGCTTGAGGGCGACTTCGCGCACGCCCACCTCTGCATAGGCACTGAACAAGGCCTCCGGGTCGCGATAGCCGAACAGTGCCGCGTCATCTTCCCAGGTGACCAGGGCCAGGTCGGTCAGGTGCAACAGGTCGCGGTAGGCCTGCCGGGCGGTTTCAGGATCGGGCCAAAGGTGGGGACGGTAGTTGTTGTCGAAGACGATGCGCGTGCCGGCCCGGCGGGCCAGGTGCACGGCGTCGATCAAGCGTTGGCGCCCTGCTGGCGTGAGGATCGCCAGGCTGATGCCGCTCAGGTAGGCGTAGTCGTAGTCGGCCAGTGCCTCGAGCATGGTGTCGGCCTCGGGGCCTTCGAACATGCGTCGCGCCGCCGCTTCCCCGCGCCAGTAGTGGAAACGCCGCTCGCCGTGTGGATCGGTCTGGATGAAATACAGCCCGGGCAGCGCATCTTCGATCACGCGGACATGGGCGTCACCGATCCCTTCGGCCAGCCAGGAGCGGCCCATGGCGACGCTGAACGCATCGTTGCCCACGGCCGTCATGTAGTCCACGGCCACAGCGCCACGGGGATTCAATCGGGCCAGGTAGACCGCGGTGTTGAGCGTATCGCCACCGAACGTCTGCGTGATCGCGGCGCCCGGCTCACCGCGCATCTCGATCATGCATTCCCCCACCAGCACCACCTTCAGCGGGCGAGTGAAGCGGGTCTCGGAGCCATGGTTATGCGTCAAATCCATCATTACGCGCCTTTTCTTTATTTTTAAAACGGCGTTTCATTTTTATCTCAAGGCCCGAGTCTAGTCAGATTTCCGCCCTCGTCAAGGAAAAATGAAACAGCGTTTTGTTCTGCTAGCGTATATCCTTGGGTTTTACTTTCACGTTGGAGCCTTCATGGACAACAGCGTCATTCCAAACAACGATCTGGTGTCGGCGGTGGGCCGGACCATGGCCGTGCTCGAGGCACTGGCCGAGCATCCGGAAGAAAGCGGCGTGTCGGAAATCGCCACCAAGCTGGACATGTCCAAGGCCACGGTCTATCGCTTCCTCCAGTCGCTCAAGGCCCGTGGGTATGTGGTGCAGGACGCCGAGGATCGTTATCGCCTCAGCGTCCGGCTGTTCGAATTGGGTGCCCAGGCCCTGCCCCACCTGGACATCGTCCGAGAAGCGGAGCCCGGAATGCGCAGGATCAACGAGCTGACGGGCGAGACCGTGCACCTGGGGATTCTCGACGAAGGCAGCATCGTCTACGTGCACAAGATCGACTCCAAGTACAACCTGCGCATGTACTCGCGGATCGGCCGGCGGGCGCCGTTGTACTGCACCGGCATCGGCAAGGTGCTGATGGCCTGGCTCGAAGAAGACGAACTGCTCGCCCACCTGGCGCTGGAAAGCTTCGAGCGCCGCACCGCCAACACCCTGACCAGCGTCGAGGCGTATCTGCTGGAACTGGAGACCGTTCGCCAGCAAGGCTATGCCGAGGACCATGAAGAATTCGAAGACAACATGCGTTGCCTGGCCGCGCCAATCCGCGACCGTTTCGGCCACGTGATCGGCGGGATGAGCGTTTCATTCCCGTGCTTTCGCTTCCGGGAAGAGTTGAAGCAGGACTACGTCAAGCAACTGATGCAAGCCACCCAACAGATTTCACGTCAGTTGGGTTGGCATGCGGGGTAACAGCAAAACCCCATGTGGGAGCGAGCCTGCTCGCGAAAGCGTCAGCACATCCAACATCACTGCAAGCTGACCCACCGCTATCGCGAGCAGGCTCGCTCCCACAATGGATCTTCAGCAGGCACAAAATTCATGTATACCGCAACACCTGTGGGAGCGAGCCTGCTCGCGATGACGACGGCCCATCCAATATCTGCCCAGGCTGACCCACCGCTATCGCGAGCAAGCTCGCTCCCACAATGGATCTTCAGCAGGCTCAAAATTCATGTGTACCGCAAAACCTGTGGGAGCGAGCTTGCTCGCGAAGGCGTCAGCACATCCAACATCACTGCAAGCTGACCCTCCGCTATCGCGAGCAGGCTCGCTCCCACAATGGATCTTCAGCAGGCTCAAAATTCATGTGTACCGCAAAACCTGTGGGAGCGGGCTTGCTCGCGAAGGCGTCAGCACATCCAACATCAGTGCAAGCTGGCCCTCCGCTTTCGCGAGCAGGCTCGCTCCCACAGGTCCCAACTGACTGGCCTCAGAACCAGGTTTCCATCTGGATGCCGTACTGCCAGGTGCCGCCGGCGTTGAAGTCGGTCTTGCCGAAGGCGTCCGTGGTGCTGTACCTGTCCAGGTCCGACGACCAGTTCATGACGCTGGCGAACAGGCGCAGCTCAGGGCGGGTGAGCAGATCGCCCAAGTCGGGCTTGAAAGTCGGGGCAACGGTGAATTTCCAGAAGTTGCCGTCGACCGCATTACGTTGCAGGTAGCCCTTGGGGTCGAGCTGCATGGTTTGCCAACTCATCTCGTAGGCCATCTCGAAATTGCTGTTGATCTCGTTGGCCAACCGCACGTTGAGGGTCATCCAGCGGTAGTCGTCGCCCTTGACGTAACGGTCCTTGCTTTGCTCGGCCAGCAGGCTCGGGCCGATGCGCCAGTTGGGCGCCAGCGGCGTCTCGCCGTACAGCGCCAGACGCAGGGCACGGGCGTCGTCGATCAGTTCGCCGTCGGCGCCGACATTCTTGACCTCCGCCCCCAACCCCTGACCATAGAGCAGCGCCGTCTTGAAGAAGCCTTCGCGGCCGAAGAAGTTTTTCTGGTGATTGGCGACCATGCTGTGCAAGCCGGAATCGGCCGGCGTCAGCCCTGCTTCGTTGACGCGGGTGCCGACGTCGTTTTTCTTCGAGCCGATGGCGTTGAACATCCACTGCCACTGCCCGCCGTCGAAAAACTGATTGGAGGTCAGGATGTAGCTTTCCACATCGGCATTGACGCCGCCCTCGCTGAAATCCCCGTAGTTACGACCGATCAACGAGTAGTTCGAGCGCCAGTCCTTAGTCATCTGTATGTCATAGATGCCGCCGCCAGTGCCGGCCAGATAGACCACGTCCGAGTCCAGCCAGTGAATGTCGAAGTTGTCCCTGTCGAAACGCTTGCCGGCCCACAAGGTGGAGTTTTCGAACATCGAACTGCCCTTGAATGCCGCCAGGTGATCGAGTTCGGTGAACACCTGGCGCACGTTCAGGTTGCTTTCCTCGGCGGTCCAGTCGTTGGAACTCTCCACGCCATCGGCGATGGACACCGTGAATTTGGAGCGGGTGCCGTTCTGCGCATACAGCTCTTTCGACAAGTCGATGCGCATGTAGGTGTCGTCCTCGTTACCGAGTCGCCCGACGGCGCCGCCGACAGAACCGGCCGGGGTGGTGTACGGACCGCCACGACCGCCGCCCAACCCATCGTTGATCAGCAAGCCGGAACGGGCGTAGCCCTTGAAGCTGAAGCCGTCGGTGAGGTGTGCGCCACTGCCCGGCTTTTCCGTGCCTTGCTGACTGGCCTCGAGTTTTGCCAGGCGGGCATCGACCGTTGGCGTCGCAACGGCGGCGACATCCGGTGGCGTGGCGAGTTTGATTTGCTGCAATTCCCTGGCGAGTGCCTGGGTTTGCTGTTCGGCGGCGGCGGCACGTTTTTCGGCTGCGCTGGCACGGGCCTCGAACGCGGCCATGCGCTCTTCCAGCGTCGCGGCCTGAGAAGTGGTCGCCGAGACGCCGAGCACGCTTGCGAGTAGCCAGCTTGATGCTTTCTGCATGTGGATTTTCCCTGTTTTGTTTTTATTGTTCTGTTGCCGCGAACGGCCTTTTTCGCCCAGGTCATGAATTGTCTAACCGAAGGAAAAAAAGGATGCCTCAGCGCAAATACACTGCTACATTTGGCGATGTTAACGTTAACTTTTCTAAAAACAAAAATAAAGAGGGCTTTATGAAACAGCTCAAATCGCTCCTTCCAGCGGCGTTGCTCGGCCTTTGCGTCGGCTTTCCAACCCTGTCGATGGCCGCCAACCTGACGATTTCCTGCGGGGCCGTGGGCGCGGAATTGCAACTGTGCAAGGAGGCTGTCGAGGCCTGGTCGAAGCAGACCGGCAACAGCGTCGAGGTAGTGTCCACGCCTAACTCGGCGACCGAGCGGCTGTCGTTCTACCAGCAGATCCTCAGCGCACAATCCAGCGATATCGACATCATCCAGATCGACATGGTGTGGCCGGGCATGCTGGCCAAACACTTGATGGACCTGCGCGAAGTGCTGCCTGCCGACGCCACCCAAGGGTATTTCCAGGCCCAGGTGGACAACGCCACGGTGAACGGGCGCCTGGTCACCATGCCGTGGTTCACCGACTCGGGGCTGCTGTATTACCGCAAGGACTTGCTCGAGAAATACAACAAGCCCGTGCCCCAGACCTGGGAAGAAATGACCACGACCGCCAGGGCTGTCCAGCAAGCCGAGCGCGATGCCGGGAACGCCAACGCCTGGGGTTATGTGTTCCAGGGACGCGCCTATGAAGGCCTGACGTGCAATGCCTTGGAGTGGATCAGCAGTCAACCGCAAGGCGGACTGGTCAACGCCCAAGGCGACATCGTGGTCAACAGCCAGGCCTCAAGGGCGGCGTTGACCTTGGCCAAAAGCTGGGTCGGCGACATCGCCCCCCGTGGCGTGCTCAATTACACCGAGGAAGAAGGACGCGGTGTGTTCCAGTCGGGCAATGCACTGTTCATGCGTAACTGGCCCTATGTCTGGGCCCTGGTGCAAAGCCAGGACAGCGCCGTGAAGGACAAGGTCGGCGTCGCGCCCCTGCCCCGCGGCGGCGCGACGGGCACCCACGCCTCCACACTCGGCGGCTGGGGCCTGGCGGTGTCGCGCTACAGCGCCAACCCCAAGCTCGCCGCCGAACTGGTGAGCTACCTGAGCAGCGCCCAACAGCAGAAACACCGCGCCCTGGTAGGCGCCTATAACCCAGTGATCGAGTCGCTCTACCAGGATCCCGAGTTGCTCGCGGCCATGCCTTACTACAGCCAACTGCACAGCATTCTCAACGATGGGGTCATGCGCCCCGCCTCGATCACCGCCGACCGCTATCCACGGGTCTCCAACGCGTTCTTCGATCAAGTGCATGGCGTGCTGGCGGGCGAGCGGCCGGTGGATCAGGCCCTGGCCGAGCTGGAAAGCGAACTCACACGAATCAAACGCCGGAACTGGTAAGCCACAAGGAAGGAAATCACCATGTCTGCCTCCACCACACTCGCCCCTGACGACGAGTACCTGCTCACCCGGGAAACGCCGGTACAACGCCGTCGCGTTCGCGCCGCCTGGCTGTTCCTGGCCCCGATGCTGCTGTGCCTGGCCCTGGTGGCCGCCTGGCCGCTATTGCGCACGTTCTGGTTCAGCCTGACCGACGCCAGCCTGGCCGACACCGGCGACGCGACCTTTGTCGGCTTGAGCAACTACCTGTTTTATAGCGGTTCCGCCTGGTCAGGCATCCTGGTCGATCCACAGTGGTGGAATGCGGTGCGCAACACCTTGCATTTCACCGTGGTGTCGGTGGGATTGGAAATGGTCCTGGGGCTGCTGGTGGCGCTGCTGCTGAACGTCCAGTTCAACGGACGCGCGTTGGTGCGGGCGTTGATCCTGATTCCCTGGGCGATCCCGACCATCGTCTCGGCGAAAATCTGGTCATGGATGCTCAACGACCAGTTCGGCATCATCAATCACCTGATGCTCGGCCTCGGCCTGATCGACGCGCCCCTGGCCTGGACCGCCGACGCGGACCTGTCGATGTGGGCGGTGATCATCGTCGACGTCTGGAAGACCGTGCCGTTCGTTACCCTGCTGATGTTGGCGGCTTTGCAAATGCTGCCCAACGATTGCTACGAAGCCGCCCGGGTCGATGGCATTCACCCGGTGAAAGTGTTCTGGCGGGTCACCCTGCCGCTGTTGATGCCGGCGTTGTTGGTGGCAGCGATCTTTCGCATCCTCGATTCCCTGCGGGTCTTCGACGTTATCTATGTGTTGACCTCGAACTCGTCGAGCACCATGAGCATGTCGGTGTATGCCCGCCAGCACCTGGTGGAATTCCAGGACGTCGGTTACGGCAGCGCCGCCTCGACCTTGCTGTTCCTGGTCGTCGCGGTGATCGCCATGGCTTATCTGTACCTCGGACGCCGTCAGCTGGAGGTGCGCTCATGAGCCTGCGGTTGCTGAAAAAAGCCCTGTTGCGCCTCGGGTTCTGGTGCATGATCGGAATCTTGCTGGTGTATGCGGTCTTCCCGTTCTACTACGCCATCGTCACGTCCCTGAAGCCGTCCAGTGCCCTGTTCCAGGTGAGCTACTGGATCAACAATCCCGACTTATCCACCTATGCCGCCGTGCTCAACCAGGCCTCGTTCCTGCGGGCCATCGGCAACTCGCTGGTGGTGGCGCTGTGCGTGGTCAGCCTGGCGGTGTTCCTCAGCCTGACCGCCGCTTATGCCTTGGGTCGGGTGAAGTTTCGCGGGCGCGGTCCGGTGTTGATGATGGTCTTGGGCGTTTCGATGTTTCCTCAAGTCGCGGTGCTGTCGGGACTGTTCGAGGTGATCCGTTTCCTGGGCCTGTACAACACCTCTTGGGCGTTGATCCTGAGCTACACGATTTTCACCCTGCCCTTCACCGTCTGGGTGTTGACCACCTTCATGGGGCAACTGCCCCATGAGCTGGAAGAGGCCGCGATCATGGACGGTGCCTCACCCTGGATCACCCTGACCCGCGTGCTGTTGCCGCTGCTCTGGCCGGCACTGGTCACCACTGGCCTCTTGGCTTTCATCGCCGCGTGGAACGAGTTCCTGTTTGCCCTGACCTTCACCCTGCCCGACTCGCAACGCACGGTCCCGGTGGCCATCGCACTGATTTCCGGCGGCAGCCCCCATGAGTTGCCCTGGGGCCTGTTGAGGGCGGCGTCGGGGCTGGGCACGGTGCCCTTGGTGATTCTGGTGCTGATCTTCCAGCGCCGCATCGTTTCCGGCCTCACTGCCGGTGCGTTAAAGGGTTGAGGCCCAACACAAATAAGAAAGGAACCGCATCGTGATCAAGTTGAAGCTGGACAACGTGAACAAACAATTGGGCGGCGCGCGCATTCTTCGTGACGTCAGCCTGGAAATCTCGGCCGGTGAGTGCGTGGTCTTCGTCGGCCCTTCGGGCTGCGGAAAGTCGCCCCTGCTGCGCCTGATCGCCGGGCGGGATTCGATCTGTGGCGGCGCCCTGCTGATCGACGGTCGCCGGGTCAACGACCTGGAGCCGCGCGAGCGTGGCGTCGGCATGGTGTTCCAGTCCTATGCGCTGTACCCGCACATGAGCGTCTACGACAACATCAGCTTTGGCCTCAAGTTGGCCAAGACGGAAAAGACCAGCCTGCGCGAGCGGGTGTTGAAAACCGCGCAAATCCTGCAGTTGGACAAGCTGCTGCAACGCAAGCCAAGGGAACTGTCGGGCGGCCAGCGCCAGCGCGTGGCCATGGGCCGGGCCATGGCGCGGGAGCCGGACATTCTGTTGTTCGACGAGCCGCTTTCCAATCTCGACGCCTCCCTGCGCGTGCAGATGCGCAACGAAATCGCCCGGCTGCATGGGCGACTGGGTTCGACGATGATCTACGTGACCCACGACCAAGTCGAAGCGATGACTTTAGCCGACAAGATTGTCGTGCTCAATGGCGGTCGCATCGAGCAGGTCGGCTCGCCACGGGAACTCTACGAGCGTCCGGCCAGCCGTTTTGTCGCCGGCTTCCTCGGGTCACCCCGGATGAATTTCATTGCCGCGTTCCTGCATACGCCGGGCGAAACCAGCCAGGTGGAAAGCCTGGTGCTGGGCATGACGTCGCTGCCCGTCGACAGCTCGGGCCTGGCGGCGAATATGCAACTGAGCCTGGGGATTCGCCCGGAACATCTCTCCCTCAAGGCGGCACAGGGAGCGACCGGCCTCGTGGTGAGCGCGGTCGAATACCTGGGCAGTGAAACCTATGTGCACCTCGACACTGGCCAGGACGAGCCCATGGTCTGTCGTTGCGAGGTCAACGCCGGATGGCGGGTGGGTGACCGGGTCGAGCTGCAACTGGATATCGACAACCTGCATGTATTCGACGCCCACGGCACGGCGTTGAAGCGCCGCACCATCGACAGCCTGCCTGCTGGCGTCGCTCCACGCCCGGCATCTGCGGGCGCCCTATGACCTTGTCCTTGAAGAACATGAACAACCCAATGCCAGCCTCTCTCGAAAGGGCCCAGCAGGCCCTGATCGATAACCTGCCTCACCTGATCCATGACTATCGACCCGACTATCACCTGGCCCCGCCAACGGGTTGGATGAACGACCCTAACGGGGTGGTGTTCTTTCGTGGCGAGTACCACGTGTTCTACCAACACCACCCCTTCGACGCCAAATGGGGCCCGATGTACTGGGGCCATGCCAAGAGCGCCGACCTGGTCCATTGGCAGCACCTGCCCATTGCCCTGGCACCCGGCGACGACTTCGACCGCGACGGCTGTTTTTCCGGTAGCGCGGTGGTATGTGGCGACACCCTGGCGCTAATCTACACCGGGCACACCTGGTTGGGAGACGTCGGTGACGAACGCTTCATCCGCCAGGTCCAGTGCCTGGCCACCAGTGTCGACGGCGTCCGGTTCGTCAAGCATGGCGCCGTCATCGAGCACGCCCCGCAAGCGGCAATCATGCATTTTCGCGACCCCAAGGTCTGGCAGGAAGACGGCTATTGGTACCTGATTGCTGGCGCACGCCTGGGCGACACGCCGCTGCTGCCGCTGTA
The DNA here is from genome assembly GCF_023701885.1 of Pseudomonas sp. CG7. Lineage (NCBI taxonomy): Bacteria > Pseudomonadati > Pseudomonadota > Gammaproteobacteria > Pseudomonadales > Pseudomonadaceae > Pseudomonas > Pseudomonas sp. CG7. The sequence continues at coordinate 15,945 of NZ_JABAEE010000050.1, forward strand.
CCGCTCCGCCGATCTGCACACCTGGGAATTTCTCGCCTACGTGTCCAGCGGCAATGAGGACGATGGCTACATGTGGGAATGCCCGGATCTGTTTCGCCTGGACGGACGCGATGTGCTGCTGTATTCCCCGCAAGGCATGAAGCCCGAAGGTTATGAACGGCTCAACAAGTACCAGACCGGTTATCGCATTGGCCAGCTCGACAGCGACTGGCACTTCAGCGGCGGGCCGTTCATCGAGCTGGATAACGGTCACGACTTCTACGCCGCGCAAACGCTGGTGGCCGCCGACGGTCGGCGCCTGGTATGGGCCTGGCTGGATATGTGGGAAAGCCCGATGCCGAGCCAGGCCCATCACTGGTGCGGCATGCTCGGTTTGCCCCGCGAGCTGGAATTGCAGGGCGATCGCCTTGGCGTGTTTCCGGCGCGAGAGCTGACGGCGCTGCGCCAGGCGCCGTTGCCGAGCGTCGCGCCATGGGGCGAGTCGGGCAGCCGCTGGGTGCCGCAGGTGACAGGCGACCGGTTGGAAATCCATGTGCACCTGGATCTGCTCGGTTGCAGCGAAGGCCAACTGGGCATCGCCTTGCGCTGCAGTGCCGATGAGCGGGAACAGACGCTGCTTTACTACGACGCGACCCTGCAACGCTTGGTGCTCGATCGCAGCCGCTCGGGTGCGCAAGTGAGCGGCCAGCGCAGCGTGCCGATAGCGCCGACACACACACAACTGCACCTGCGGGTGTTTCTCGATCGCTCGTCCATCGAGGTGTTCGAGGACAATGGCCGTTTCAGCCTCAGCAGTCGCCTCTATCCCCGGCCCGACAGCCTCGGGGTGAAATTGTTGGCCAATGGCACTGGCGGGCGCGTCGCCATTGCCAACGCCTGGCCGCTGGGCTCGGGTTGGCTATGAGTCACGTCATCCGAGTCGCGAGAAGCGCGGGCGCTGTGGCATGATTCGGCGTCAACCTGACTGGCCGCACTTCGCATGACTTCCGTGAAAGACGTTGCACAGCTGGCCGGCGTATCCCTGATGACGGTTTCGCGAGCGCTCAACACGCCGGAAAAACTGAGCCCCGAAACCCTCGAGCGGGTCCGTCGCGCCATCGATGAACTGCAATTCGTACCGAGCCTGTCGGCGCGCCGGATGCGCGGCGACAACCTGCAAGCACGCACCATCGGGGTGTTCGCACTGGACACCGCGACCACGCCGTTCGCCGTCGAGTTGCTGCTGTCCATCGAGCAGACCGCGCAGCAGGCGGGCTGGAATGTGTTCATCCTCAACCTGCTGAGCAACCCGCCCACCGACCAGAACATCGACCTGATGCTGTCGCACCGTCCCGATGGCTTGATCTTCAGCGCCATGGGCTTGCGCCAGGTGAGCATTCCCGAGCGACTCAAGCGCAAACCGCTGGTGCTCGCCAATTGCCTGGCCGATGACCACCAGTTGGTCAGCTATGTGCCGGATGATGAAGCCGGGCAATATCGCGCCGTGCATCATGCGTTGAGCCAAGGCTACCGGCGCCCGCTGTGCATCAATTTGCCCAGGAAAAGTGTGGCCTGGCGCCTGCGTCAGCAAGGCCTGCAACGCGCCTGCCAGGCCTTCGGGCTGGCGCCGGATGCACTCCTGCAATACGATCTTTCCGATCACGATGCCTACGGTGAAACCGCCGCGATTCTCGACCGGCATATCGTCGACGGCCGTCCGCAATTCGATATCCTGGTCTGCGGCAACGACCGCATCGCCTTTTGTGCCTATCAATGGCTGTTGGGCCGCGGTTTGAAAATTCCCGGCGATGTCGCGGTGCTCGGCTATGACAACATGATCGGCATCGCCGAACTGTTCATGCCGCCATTGACCACGGTGCAACTGCCTTACTACGAGATCGGTCGCCAGGCGGCCCGGCACCTGATCGAGACCCTTGAGGTATCGGGCCCTCAACCGGTGGATTGCCCGCTGGTGGTCAGGGCATCGCTATAAGGCCGTCGGCAACCTGTGGCCAGAGATGCACCTTTTTGCTTAAGTGAACAGCATCATGATCACTCCAATCCCTGTGGGAGCTGAGCTTGCTCGCGATAGCGGTGGGTCAGGCTGCATTGAAGTTGTATGTGCCGCCGTCATCGCGAGCAAGCTCGGCTCCCACATTGATCTCGGGTGCTTATGATTCGGTGTCCACGGCAGGCTGCTGCGCGGGTGCTGGCGGCAACGACGCGATGATCCGGGCGCGGCACACCTCGAGGATTTCATCGGCCAGGGCGGAATCGTCCGGGCAGGACCGCGACAACATGATCGCGCCGACGGCATGGGCCAACATGTCGAGCATCTTCGCCCTCACCTCTAGCTGCGGCGCCTCTTGCCCGGTGTCGTACTGGCTTTCGAGCGCCGCCAGCGTGTTTTCGATGCCGTTGGCAAAGGTCGCCTTCAGCTCGGGCGGTTGACGGGCAGCATCCCCGCACAGCGCCGCCATGGTGCAACCGCCGCCGGGGGCGTCACGGTGCTCCCTGGACACATAGACATTGACGAACTCAGGCACGCCGATACCCACATTGTTGGTCAGCGATTGCGCCAGGCCGTTCGCGGCCGCTTCGGCCATCAGGTCGGCCTTGGAACCGAAATGTTTGTAGAAACCGCCATGGGTGAACCCGGCGGCCGCCATCAGATCCGCCACACCCACGCCGTCAAAGCCTCGCTCACGAAACAGGACAGAGGCCGTCTCGACGATGTGCTCCCGATTGGCCTGGGCCTGGGCCTTGGTTACGCGCATTTTTCACTCCCTCGTGCTGCTCGAAATCATGCTCACATCATACATAGATGTCGAGCATAATCAAATTCGTTGACAGTTTAGATTTCGGTCATCATCCTAATGAAAAGCCCCGCTCGCGTCGGCAAGCTGCCCACAACGCTTCTCCAAACATACGGAAACAAGACACCATGACCGACCAGAACCTGTTCACGCCCTACACGTTGGGTAATCTCACACTGTCCAATCGAGTGGTCCTGGCACCGCTGACACGTAACCGCGCGGGGCAAGGTTTTGTACCGAGCGAGTTCGCGGCCACTTACTACAGCCACCGTGCGTCCGCCGGCCTGCTGATCTCCGAGGCGTCACAGATTTCCCGGCAAGGCCAGGGCTATCAGGACACGCCTGGGATCTACACGCCGGCGCAGATCGACGGCTGGCGCAAAGTCACCGATGCCGTGCATACCAAAGGTGGGCGGATATTCCTGCAACTGTGGCATGTCGGCCGGGTTTCCCACGTCGACCTGCAAGAAAACGGCGCCGCCCCAGTCGCCCCCTCCGCCTTGCGTCCGGCGACCAAGGTGTTCGTCAACAACCGTTTCGAGGACGTTTCCGAACCGCGAGCGTTGGACATCGATGAGTTACCGGGGATCGTCAACGATTTTCGCCAGGCGGCGGCGAACGCCATCGCGGCGGGATTTGATGGCGTAGAGATCCACGGCGCGAACGGTTATCTGCTGGACCAGTTCCTCAAGGACGGCGCCAACGTGCGCACCGATGCCTATGGCGGCTCGATTGAAAATCGTGCTCGCCTGCTGCTGGAAGTGACCGCAGCCGTCGTGGAAGAAATCGGGGCCGAACGCACCGGCCTGCGCCTCTCGCCCGTCTCGCCGGCCAATGGCGTGTCCAGCAGCGCGCCCCAGGCCCAGTTCGACTACCTGGTCGATCAGCTCAACGCCTTGGACATCGTTTATCTGCACGTGGTTGAAGGCGCGACAGGTGGGCCGCGCGACGTTGCCCCCTTCGACTTTGGCTCATTGCGCCAGCGCTTCAGGAACACCTACATCGCCAACAACGGCTACGACCTGGACCTGGCCACCGCGCGTCTCGTTGAAGACCAGGCTGACCTGATCGCTTTCGGCCGGCCGTTCATCGGCAACCCGGACTTGGTCGAGCGGCTCAAGACCGGCTCGCCATTGTCGGCCTTCAATCCCGCCACGCTCTACGGCGGCGGTGCGGCGGGCTACATCGACTACCCGACGCTCGCTGAATCCAGCGCGCGGTAATCCTGACCAGAACCCATCGGCGCACCTGGAAAACAGCGCGCTAACTTCCCCTGAAAAAGAGAATTACCCATGGACACTCGCACAACCGTTCTCATCACTGGCGCCTCCACCGGCATCGGCGCTGTCTATGCCCAGCGCTTTGCCCAACGCGGACATGACCTGATCCTGGTGGCCCGCGACAGCGCGCGCTTGGAAGCGCTGGCCGCCAAGCTGCGCAGCGAGCACAACGTTGCCGTCGACATTCTCCAGGCCGACCTCACCCAGATCAGCGACCTGACCACCGTCGAAGCTCGCCTACGGGACGACGCCAGCATCGGCATCCTAGTCAATAACGCCGGTGCCGCCCAGTCCGGCAGCTTCATCGAACAGTCGACCGACAGCGTCGCGCACCTCGTGTCGCTCAACACCACCGCGCTGGTCCGGCTGGCCAGCGCCATCGCCCCACGCCTGGTCCAGGCGGGTGACGGTGCGATCATCAACATCGGCTCCGTCGTGGGCCTGGCACCGGAGTTCGGCATGTCCGTCTACGGCGCGACCAAGGCGTTCGTGTTGTTTCTCTCCCAAGGCCTCAGCCTGGAACTCTCCCCGAAAGGCGTCTACGTTCAAGCTGTCCTGCCTGCGGCCACTCGCACCGAGATCTGGGAACGCGCGGGCATCGACATCAACACCTTGAACGAAATCATGGAAGTCGCTGACCTGGTCGATGCCGCGCTGGTCGGTTTCGATCGTCGCGAGCCGGTCACCATCCCACCCTTGCAGGAAGAGGCGCGCTGGGATGCCTTGCAGGCGGCGCGCCAAGGCCTGCTCGGGCAAATCAAGCAGTCCCAGGTCGCCGAGCGCTATCAAGACCTGGCGTGATCGACGTCAAGCGGGCGCCGGCGCGAAGGAACGCGCCGGATGCCTCGATGGCTGGCCAGCCTGCTGACCCTTATGAGAACCAAGCACCATGAAGGCATTTCTAATCGACCGCTACGGCAAGCACAGTGGCCGTATCGGCGAGGTACCGGCCCCTGAAGTGGCTGACCACGACGTTCTGGTCCGCGTCCACGCCGCCAGCGTCAACCTCCTGGATTCGAAGATCCGCAAAGGCGAATTCAAACTGATCTTGCCCTATCCGTTTCCGTTGGCCTTGGGGCATGACGTGGCCGGAGTCGTGGTGCGCGTGGGATCCCGTGTCCATCAGTTCAAGCCGGGCGATGAAGTCTATGCCCGCGCCCCGGATGGGCACATCGGCACCTTTGCCGAGCAAATTGCAGTGAACGAAAATGCCCTGGCCCTGAAACCGGCAAACCTCAACATGGAAGACGCCGCCGCCCTGCCCTTGGTCGCCCTGACGGCCTGGCAGGTATTGGTGGAAACCGCGGGATTGAAGAAAGGGCAAAAGGTCTTTATCCAAGCCGGTTCAGGGTGCGTCGGCACCCTCGCCATCCAGCTTGCCAAACACCTCGGTGCCTTCGTTGCGACCACCACCAGCACCACCAATGTGCCTTGGGTCAAAGCGCTGGGAGCTGACGTTGTCATCGATTACAAGCAGCAGGATTTCTTCAGCGTCCTGCAGGACTATGACGTCGTATTGAACAGCCTGGGCGCCGATGAACTGGAGAAGTCGCTGAAGATCCTCAAGCCCGGCGGCCAGCTCATTTCCATCTCCGGACCACCCTCCCCGCAGTTCGCCCAGGCCCAGGGATTTTCCTGGCCGCTGCGGCTGATCATGGGCCTGTTGAGCAGTGGCATCCGCCGCAAGGCCCGCCGAAAAGGTGTGAATTACGCCTTCGTGTTCATGCGCGCCAGTGGCGCTCAACTGCGCGAGATCAGCACGCTCGTCGAGTCAGGTAGCCTCAAGCCGGTGATTGACCGAGCCTTCCCTTTCGAGGTGACGGCCGATGCCTTGAGCTACGTCGAACAAGGACGCGCCAAGGGCAAGGTCGTCATCAATGTCCACTCAGGAATGGCCGATGAGTGAAACCCGTTTGCCCACGTTCATCACCACACCGCAATATGCGAATCCGCCCGGGGTTCGGTCCCACCGCACAGCACACCGCTGACTGGGTCGCGCAGGATGATCTGGCCGCGACCATAGTCGGTCAGGTCACTGGCGATCTGAACCTCATGCCCCCTGCGCGCCAGGGCATTGGCCAGGTCCCGTGAAGCCCCGTGCTCGATCCCGACCTTCATGTCGCCCAGCCATTGCCAGCGCGGAGCGTCGAGGGCCGCTTGCGGGTTCAGGCCGAAATCCACCAGGTTCATGACCATCTGCACATGTCCCTGGGGCTGCATGTAGCCGCCCATCACGCCGAAGGGGCCAAGGGCCTCGCCATCGCGGGTAAGGAATCCGGGAATGATGGTGTGGAAGGTCTTCTTGCCTGGGGCCAGGCAGTTGGCGTGGCTCGGGTCGAGGCTGAATTCCTGCCCACGGTTCTGCAAGGCGATGCCGCTGTCGGGCAGCACCACGCCGGAGCCGAACCCGTGGTAGTTGCTCTGGATGAACGAGACCATGTTGCCCTCGCCATCCGCGGTCGCCAGGTACACCGTGCCGCTGGCGTGGGGGTCGCCGGGCGCGGGCGGTTGGGCCTGCTCGCCAATCTGCCCTCTGCGATGGGCGCTGTAGTCATCGCTGAGCAGGTCAGTCACCGCCACGCGCATGTGCAGGGGGTCGGTGATGTAGTGCAGGCCGTCGCTGTAGGCCAATTTCATCGCTTCCAATTGACGATGCCAGGTCTGTTGGCTGTCGCGCTGATCAAAGTCGAAGCCTTCCAGAATCTTCAGGGCCATCAAGGCCACCAGGCCCTGCCCGCTCGGCGGGATTTCCCAGACATCCACGCCTCGGTAATTGACGTGTATAGGGTCGACCCACTGGGCGCGATAATCCTTGAGGTCCGAGGCGCGCAGGTAGCCGCCGCCGGCCCGGGAGTGAGCGTCCAGGCGCTCAGCCAAGGCACCGCGATAAAGGCTTTCGCAGGCGGTGTCGGCCAGCTCCTGGAGCGTGCGCGCCTGGGCCGGGTTGCGAAAGATCTCCCCGGCCCGTGGCGCCCGGCCGTCGATCAGGAACGTCTCGAACCAGGCGTCCAGCACGGCGTCCCGATGGGGTGCGAACTCGTTCACAGCGATCTGCCATTGATGGGCAACCACCGGCGACAGCGCAAAGCCGTCCCGGGCCAGGCTGATGGCCGGTTGCAGCAGCTCGGCGAAGGGCAGCTTGCCAAAGCGTCGGGACAGCTCGGCCCAGGCAGATGGGCAGCCCGGGACCGTCACGGGTGTCCAGCCATAGACCGGCATTTTTTCATGGCCAGCGGCCTTGACCGCCTCGATGCTCAAGGCCGCCGGCGCATGGCCGTTGCCGTTGAGGCCATGCAGTTGGCCCTTGCACCAGACCAGCGCGAAGGCGTCACCACCGATCCCGCAGCCCGTGGGCTCCACCACCGTCAGCGCCGCCGCCGTGGCGATGGCGGCGTCGATGGCGTTGCCGCCTTTTTGCATGATCTCGATGCCCGCCTGGGCCGCCAGGGGTTGGGACGCGGCGACCATGCCCCGACGGGCGAAAACGCTCTGGCGCTGCGACGGATAAGGGTACTCGTGGGCTGAAAATTTAAGCATGGCAAAAACTCTTCAATACAGGAATTCGGTGGCCGGGGAATATCACAACACGCGGCTGAGAAACGCCCGGGTGCGCGGATGAATCGGATGACAGAAAATCTGCTCCGGCGGCCCTTGCTCGATCAGCTCGCCCTGGTCGAGCACCACCACACGGTCCGCCACTTCCCGGGCAAAGCCCATTTCATGGGTCACCACGACCATGGTCATGCCCTCCTCGGCCAACTCCTTCATCACCTGCAGCACCTCGCCGACGGTTTCCGGGTCGAGGGCGCTGGTGGGTTCATCGAACAGCATGGCCTGGGGTTTCATGGCCAGGGCCCGGGCAATCGCCACCCGCTGTTGCTGGCCGCCGGAGAGCATCGATGGGTAGTGATCGGCCTTGTCCGCCAGGCCGACCCGCTCCAGCAACCCACGGGCCTGTTCCAGCGCGGCGGCGCGAGTCACTCCAAGCACCTGGATCGGCGCCTCGATGATGTTTTCCAAGGCGGTCATGTGGGGAAACAGGTTGAAGCGCTGGAACACCATGCCGATGTCCCGCCGCTGCCGGGCGATGTTGCGCTCCGACTCGCGCACCAGGCTGCCATCGGCCCGTTCGCGATAGCCCATGGGCTGGCCATTGACGCGGATGCGTCCGCCCTGGATGTATTCCAGCAGGTTGATGCAACGGATGAACGTGGTCTTGCCCGAGCCCGACGCACCGATCAGCACCACCACTTCGCCGCGCCGCACTTGCAACGAGATGCCCTTGAGAATCTGCAACTCGCCGAAGGACTTGTGAACGTCCAGCGCCTCGATGATCAACTCTTCGCTTTTATGCGCCATGGTCAACGTGCCCTCAGCAGGTTCAAAGTGCTGCGACCGAACATCCGCGTCGACGCCGGCGGTGGCGACGAAGGTCGGTCCGATTGACCGAAACGGGCCTCCAGCCAGCGCTGGAAAAAGCCCCACAACGTCGTCAGCAACAGGAAGTAGATCGCCACCACCAGGTACAACTCGAACACCCGGAACGTCGCCGAGGTGACCATTTGGGTACTGAGCAACAATTCCTGGACGCCGATCACGCTGACCAGCGTGGTGTTCTTGAGCATCACGTTGAACTCGTTGCCCAACGGCGGAACGATGACCCGGAACGCCTGGGGCAGGACAATGCGCCGCATCAGTTTGGCGAAGGTCATTCCCAGGGAACGTCCGGCCTCGTATTGACCCTTGTCCACCGCACCGATGCCGGCGCGGATGATCTCGGCCATGTAGGCGCCCTCGTTGAGGCCCAGGGCGATGATCGCCGCCTGGATATTGCCGGGAATCACCAGCCCAAACAGGTCGATGTCTTCGAAGCGGAAAATCCCGCCAGCGGCCAGCGCGGTGTAGAGAAAGACGATCTGCACCAGCAACGGCGTGCCGCGCATCAGCCACACGTAAAAGCGCACCGGCACATGCAGCAACGGGTTCTTCGACAACCGCAACAGCGCCGCCGCCAGCCCCAGCATGCAGCCCAGCAACATCGCCAGCACACTGATCAGGCAGGTCAGCCAGAGCCCGGTGAGGTACACCCCACTGGGCTGGAGCAGGTACTGCCAGAACACATCCCAATTGAAATTCATCGACGGTTCACCTTAATCAAGGGTGTCACTGGAGACATGCCATTTGCCGAGCAGTTGGCTGTAGCTGCCATCGCTGCGCATATCGCCGATCACCTGCTGCACGGCGGCGGTCAGTTGCGGATCGTCCTTGCGAATACCCAGGCCGGTGAGAATCCGGCTGAAGGCCGGCACGCCTTCCTCGAACAGGTCGGGGGCCATGGTGGCGTAGTAACCGGCGGTTTCCACGGTGGTGCCGTAGGCGTCGACCTGGCTGATGCGCAGGGCCTGGAAGGCAGCGGTGTCGGAGTTGTAGACCACCAGTTTCATGGGCGGCTTGCCGGCCTTGGCCAGGGTTGCGTTCTCGGCGTCGAGTAAGGTCTTGATGGTGGAACCGTTGAGCACCGCGACCTTGTGTCCGGAGAGATCCGGCAGCGTCTTGAGGCCCTTTGGATTGCCCTTGGGCACCACCACCGCCTGGCTGGAATACATGTAGTTGACGATGTCGATCACCTCGCGGCGCTCGGGCTTGTCGAACAGCTGGTCGACGATCATGTCGCACTGTTGGGCCAACAGCGCCGGGAGCAATCCGGAAAACGGAATCACCCGCCACTCCACCTTTTTGTCACCCAGGCGCTTGGCGATTTCCAGCCCCAGGTCCACGGTCAATCCCTTGGGTTTCTGCGCCTCGTCGAAGGACACCAGCGGCGGCGAATCCATGCCCGAGCAGTAGACGAGTTTTTCGGCCTTGAGCAAACGCTCCGGGACAACGGGCGCGGCAACCGCCCATTGCGCACAGAAACCCAAGGATAAAGCGGCAACCAACAGGCGAGGCTTATGCATGACCAGACACTCCAGTTCAGTAAATGACGGCAGTACTCAAAGTCAAAACACGGGCAGGGTTCTAATCCCCTGCTCTCGTTATTTTTTCGATTGCAGGAACTCGATCAATTCAGGAACGGTGCCTTCGATGTGCGCACGCACCACCGCCTCGGCCTTCTCGGCATCGCCCCCACGCAGGGCATCGAGGATCAGCATGTGCTCCTGGCGCGCGCTCAAGGGCTTTTCCACGTGCTGCAGCCAGAGGCGCATGGGCGCTTCGATCAGGGAATAAAGTGCGCTGATCTGCTTGAGCAATCGCGGGCGACCGCTGAGGCTGCACAGGTATTCATGGAAGGCGCGATGGCGGCTGACCCACTCGGCGCTCTCCTCGCGGTAATCGTCCATCTCGTCCAGCAAGCGCTCCAGCGCGGCCAACTGGCGCTCACCAATCTTCGCCGTCGCGACACGCACCGCCAGGCCTTCGAGGGCACTGCGCATTTCGAAGACTTCATGCAATTCATTGATGTCGAGGCCGCTGACCACCGCCCCGCGATTGGGCCGCAGCGTCACCAGGCCCTGGGCATCCAGACGGCGAAAGGCTTCGCGCACCGGCATGCGGCTCATGCCGATCTCGTTGGCGATGTCCTCGGCAATCAGCCGGTCGCCCTTGCGTAACCGCCCGCCACAAATGGCATCGAGCAGGAAGTTGTAGGCCTCCTCCTCGGCCGTCATGGGCGGGCGTTCAGCGTACGTCGGAGCAAATTGCATGGCAGCACCTTCTGCATTTTTGTATCCAATTATCCATAGATTCATAAAAGCAGAATGCATGCCAACCACACGCGTTATCGTGCAAGGGTTTGATTTGAAGGAAGTTGCCGAGGAGAACGACTGCCCGTCGCTGGCCCAAGGTCGCACGGGTGTGCTACCAAACAGCTCAGCGGCTGCCTTTTATCGGTGCAGGAAGGCGCTTCGGTAACACCGCAATACCGTTCACTCAAGGCTGGTTGGATTAATTGTGGCGAGGGGATTTATCCCCGCTGGGCTGCACAGCAGCCCCAAAAAAAGGCTGGATGCAGCCAACCTGGCACATTGCGGTGGCTGGGTTCAGGGCTGCTGCGCAGCCCAGCGGGGATAAATCCCCTCGCCACAGATTTCGCCTGCGCATTTGGAGCCCATCAAGCCGGAGCCCTGGGCGTGTCCGAGGGTGACTCGCCAAACAGCGCCCGGTAATGGACGGCAAAATGGCTCAGGTGGAAAAACCCCATCGCCACCGCGATTTCACTGACGTTCAGCGCGGCCGCACGGGTCGTGATCAATCGGCGGCGCACCGCATTGAGCCGCAGGTTGCGCAGGTACTCCACCGGACGCATGCCGGTGACGGCCTGGAAACTGTTCTGCAGGGTCCTGCGGCTGACCCGCAATTGCTCGCACAAATCGAGGATGCTCAAGGGCACATCGGCGCTGGCCACCACCAGTTCCTGGCAACGCTTGACCAGGTAGGCACTGACGGCAAAATTGCCGCGCCGGCCGCGCACCTCGTCCGAGGCGTGGCTGAACAGGTCGAGGAAGGCGTTGAGCAACACGTCTTCGAGGATTTTCTCCGCGGCGGGATTGACCGCATCGGTCTGTTCCAAAAGGTGACGAAACAGTGGGTGGATCCGCTGTTGCACCCGGCGCAGCACCACCTCATCCACACTGACCTGGGACACGCTTTTCAAGCGCTTGAGCTGTTCGCCCGACAGTTCGTAGGCCGCGAGCTTGGCAAACCGCACCGTGTCGACGTTGGCCGCGAAGAAATGCGTGCCTTCCGGGGCGTGCAGGACAAAATCTTCGCCATCGCGCAACAGCACGACGCTGTGGGCGCCCACCTGGTGCCCCTGCACCACCGGCGCCCCCCCCAGGGACATGGCAATGCACAAGCGTCCTTTTGGCGCGCAACCGCGCTGCACGACGCGTTTATCCAGCACCTCCTGGAAAATCTGGAAACGCTCGGCGCACACCTGCCGCAGCTCGCTGGACAGGCAACCGCGCCCGAGCTGGTCATAGACTTGTTGCCAGCCCAGGATCGAACCGGCGTGTTGCTGAGGATCATTGAAGGTACGGACTTCGGCGAACATGATCATTGTTCCTCGGTGGCGCTGTGCTTAAACCTGAAGCTGATATCCAAAGAAGTCGATAAACCTGTGGCGAGGGAGCTTGCTCCCGCTTGACCGGGCTGGCGCTCCAGGGCGAAGCGCTCACAAAAATGGGTCTGCTGCGCAGCCCAGCGGGAGCAAGCTCCCTCGCCACGGACTGGTGAACCGTTCTTATTGCCGGAAAACCAAAGCCAGTTCCATGCCAAGCATGTGCAACCGGTACTCGGCAGCCTTGATGTCCAGAGGCGCCAATAAAGCCCCGGACAGCACCACCTGCCCCGCTTCAACGCACTGCCCGTCGGCCAACAAGCGCCGGACCAGCCAGCACAGGTTGGCCTGGGGCGTGTCCTCCCGCGCCTGGGCATTGCCCTCGCCACAGGACACCCCGTCACATTCCAGGCGATAGTTCACGTGGGCCAGTTGCCCCGGATGAAACCTGACCCGCGACCCCAGGCAATACAGCGCCGCGGCAGCATTGTCGGCCAGAAACGCGCCGACGCCGAACCGCCAGCCTTGCCAACGACAGTCGGCGATCTCGAACGCCGGCGCGACCTCGGAAATGGCGGCGAGAATGTCCTCGTCGCTATAGAACCCGGGCACCAGCGTGCGCGCCAGGACAAACGCCAGCTCGATTTCCAACTTCGGCTGGATCAGCCGTGCGAGGGACACCGTCTGTCCAGGTTCCACGACCATGGCATCGGTCAGCGCCCCCAATACTGGCTCATCGATCCCGAAACGCTCCTGGGCGGCGCGGCCGGCGAAGGCCACTTTCCATCCGCTCAGCCGCTCACCGCCGGCCTGGCGCCGACGCAGTGCCTCGCGCTGCAAGGTGTAGCCCGTCGGCAAATCGACGGCCTCGGGTTCCAACGAAGGCAAGGCGTGTATGGCCTGCCCGGCATCGTGAAGCCGGACCAGCAGATCCTCTTCGCGCCTCATGACAGTTGCTCCGCCAGTTTGTGCAACACGCCTTCGAGTCGCTCGGGGGTGGTGATCGCCGCAACGAACCGATCCGGCCGCACCACCACGACGCAATCTCGCACCTTGGCAAACCATTCCCCCAGGCGGTTATCGACGTCTTCGACGCAAATGGCACCGCTGGCAGACAAGGGTTGATTGCGCCCCACGCCACTGCGCGAGCGATTGATTTGGATGAAACGCGTGTCCCAACGCGCCCAATAAGCAGCAGTCTGCTCGCTGAGTTGTTCGCTCGGATTGACCCGATACCCCAGCACCGCATACGAATGCCCCAGTACCTCGTCCAGGCGCCGACGCTGACCCTGGGCATCTTCGATGGACGGTTGGATGAACAACTGTCCAACCAGATCATCCTCATGCAACTCGGCACGCTCGTGATACACCAGGCCTTTGGTGATGGTCGCCTTGGGTTTGAATTTGAATTCCAGCAAATGCGAACGCAGGTTGTCGACGCTGTTGACGGCCTGGAACAACCAGTCCCGCACCCCGGCCATCAACGGGTTGGTCAGCCCCAGGCCCGCGCCCATGTTGTCGGCCAACGCGATGAGAGCGGTCGCGTGCCCGCGGCGCTCCTGGTCGTAACTGGCCAGAATCGCCGGCGCCGCCCGCCCCTGGAGACTCGCGGCGAGCTTCCAGCTGACGTTGGCGACATCACGCAGGCCTGAGTTGAGCCCCTGCCCGGCCCAGGGCGGGGAAATATGCGCCGCATCCCCCACCAATGCCACACGGCCCTGGACAAAGCGCGCCGCGACCCGGGAGTTATGGGTGTAGGCGCGGATCCGGATGATTTCAAGTTGATCGACCGCCTCGCCAATATGCCCGCGGATCAAGTCCCGAATCGTCGCCTCTTCGCACATTCTGCCCTCGTCTTCGCCCTCCAGGAGCATGAACTCCCAGCGCCGTTGCTGATACGGCAGGTAGATGCAGACAAACGGCCGCTGAGGGTCGGCATGCAAGGCCGTATAGGGTGCATCGAGGCTGTCGTTGGCCGTGTCGATCACCACCCATTTGCGTGGATGGGTCAGCCCCAGCAGTTCGATGCCGAGTTTCTTGCGCACGCTGGAACGTCCGCCATCGGCGCCGATCACGTACTGCGCCTGCAACTGATACAGCTCCCCTTGGGCATCGCGCACCTGCAAGGTCACGCCCTCGGCGTCCTGCTCCAGATCGAGCATTTCATGGCCCTGGCGCAACTCGATACTGGCGTGTTTGCCCAACTGCTCGCGCAGCGTCGTTTCCAGCAACTGTTGCATGAAGATGTTGCGCATGGGCCAGCCATAGTTCGCCGTGCTCGGCTTGACCTCGGCAAAACACACGCCCCGCGCATTGTAGTAACGCAGGGGCACGTTGCAGATCATGTCGCGTGCGGCCAGCTCAGCGATGCCGATGCCCTGCAACACCCGCAGCGCCTCGTCATCCATGCCCACCGCACGGGGATACGGCAGGACGCCGTCAGCCAATTCGAGGACGATGCAGTCGATACCGTACAGCCCCATGTAATGAGCGGCCGTGATCCCGTTCGGGCCGCCGCCCACGATGACTACTTGGGTTTTCTCCTGCTTCATCGCTATTCACCGCTTTGTTGTTGTGGTTGTAGGCATTGGTCGTACAAATAGTCCATGACGACAAGGTTGAACATTGCGCTCTGGTCATCATGGACATAATGGCTGGCGTCGGCGATTTCCTCTGTGCTCACCCACTTGTTGGCCTGTTTTATCGACTCGAGGGTCGCCAGGGGCAGGAAGTCGGAACGGCCGCCACGAATGAACAGCGTCGGGCAATCCAGCGCCCGTACCGCCGGCCACAGGTCGGTCGGGGTAATGCTCAGACGCGCCTGGGCAATACCTTGCTGGTCGTGGCGCCATTCGAGTCCAGCCAGGGTTTCCTTCATCGAATACATCAGCCTGGAGGCCAGTCCCTCCTCAGAGAGACCAGGTCGCGCTTGCAGCCAGAACTGGGCGGCGCTCTCCCAGTCAGGAAACAACAGCGGTGTCTGGCTCATCTCGCGCCGAATCCGCTCGGCGCCGTCACCGCTGACCGAAGAACCCGGGCCGATGTCCTCGATCACCAGTGCTTGCAGTCGTCCCGGATGGAGCCGCGCATACTCCAGTGCATTGGTGCCGCCCAGAGAATGCCCCACCAGGACGAAACGCTGCAGCCCCAGGTGCGCCACCAGGTCTTCAAGATCGTTGACATAGACCTCGGTCCGGTAACTGGAGGCATCCGCCCAGTCACTGTAGCCGCGACCGCGCTGGTCAAGGGCATAGCAGCAGTACCGCTCGCCCAATGCATTGGCCAGGCCATCCCAGGTCTGGGCATAGGAGCGCAGCCCATGGAGCAGCAGCACGGGAATGCCTGACGCGTCGCCCCATGACAAATAGTGCAGGCGCATCCCCGAACGATTGGTGAAGAACTGGCTGTTTGCAGACATTCGTTGGCTTCCCACGATCAGCGCCCCTCAATACAGGCCGTCATTGCCCTTGACGTCAGCCGCCTGCAGACCACCCAGGCGGGCATGCAAACGCCCGCGCGTGGCGAAGGCCCAGATGATGATCAACTCATCGGCCGCCGGACCATCGCCGAACGACAGGGAAATGCTGTCGTAGTGGGAACGGACATACAGCGCGTCCTTGTGGGCCAGCGGCACGTCGATGGTCACGCCAGGCCCGCCGCGCTTGCCGGTGGAAGGCACCCAGGACTTGCCGCCGCCCAACGCGACACGGATCGGATCCGCCGCCGGATTGGTCAGCAACGCATTGCCGTGCTCGTATTCGCCCTGGCTGCCCACCAGGCACGCCTTGCCATAACTGACGATCTCACGCTGGCCCGCCAGTACCCGAATGCGCCGACCAAACTCCTGGCCCAGCAAGGGCGACGGTTCTATCAACTCCGCCAGGCTTTCACTGAAACGGCCGGCGTAAGGGTTGGCGATCACCGCGCCGATGGCGTACTTGAACAGTGGCTCACCGTCGGCCAGCTGGCCGGTTTCGTTGGCCAGGGTTTCCTCGACGAAGCTGTACCATTTGCGGATGTGATAACTGGCGAAATTCGCGGTTTTCATAAGAGCAGTCTCATTCAAAGTGGGTCGAGATCGAATTGCCGGCTGGGGGCGCCAGCGGCCTTGAAGCGGGCCTTGCCGAGCGCATCGTCGTGTTCGGACTCGAGGAAAACTTCCATGCGATTGCCATCGGGGTCGTTGAAATACACGCCGTTGCCGATCTCGTGGTCGGTGATCTTCACCACCTCGACGCCCTTGTTCAGCAACATGCCGTAGAGCTTGCGCAAGGTGGTCATGTCGCCCGCGATCTCCAGCCCGTAGTGCTGCAATCCCAGGCCACCCTGGTGGGCCCCGGGCTCGGCGCGGAGCAACGCGATGTCGTGATGCTTGGCACCAAACGCCATCATGATCCAGCTTTCACCCCGGGCGCTTTCATGCATGCCCAGCACGTCGGCGTACCAGCGTGCCGACACTTCCGGGTCGCGCACGAACAACGACAGGTGAGTACGAACGACTTCGACTTTCATCGCACGGTCCCTCAGTTTTTCTTGATGATGGATTGATGCCCGGACTTGATTTGCGCCACGGCGGGCGTCCAGAGCACATCAGCGATTTCACTGAACTCACGCCACTGCTTCTGCCAGCCGTCACCGCCATTCTCGGAGGTGAACAGGTGCCCGTACTTGGTACCGGCGACGATCTGGCGAGGGTCGGCAGGGTTCAAGGCAATCGCCCAGACACAGGAGTTGGGTTGTTGCGGCAGTGGCAGCACTTCCCAACTGACGGCGGCATCCCGGGAGACCAGCACCTTGCTGGTGGTGCCTGGGGTGCCGTCGGAGATGCTCAGGTACAGCGTATCCTCGCTGCCCAACGCCGCATTCATGGCGCGCACGTAGTACAGGCCGAAGGTTTCCCGGGCGACGATGCCAGTCCAGGTCTGCCCTTCGTCGAGGCTGCGGTACACGGCGTTGACGCACACCACGACGATGACCTTTTGCCCGTGATTGGGCAGGACCACGATGTTGTGCACATCCGAGTTGTAGTCCCACAGCAAGCGATCATCGACGCGGGTCCAGCTGTCGCCACCGTCGCGGCTGTGGAACAGCCCGCCCTCTTCCAGGCCGAACCAGAGCTGGTTGCGATCTGTCGGGTCGTAGGCGAAGGCCAGCAAGCGTGGACGACTGACGCCGTCGCAGAATTCCGGGATTTCCACCGGGGCACGGTCCCAGCTCTGGCCACCGTCGAGGGTGCGCCACAGCACGGCGCGCGACGGCGCGCCGGTGCCGACGAAAATCCGCTGGGCATCCTGGGGATCCACCGCGACCTTCCAGACTGTCTGCCCATTGAACGGCGAATCCACCCGCTGCCAATGGCCGCCAGTGTCAAGGCTGACGCACAGGCCGACATCGGTGCCGGCGTAGACCACCTCGGGCGTGCCCGGATGAAAACTCAGGGACCGGGTGATCGCATCGAATTCCAGGTCCTGGCCCAGGCCCAGGCGATGCCAGGTGCGACCATCGTCGGCGCTGCGGATCACCGCTTGCCCGACGGTGGCGACCAAAAGGGTTCCGTTACTCATCACTGCTGCTCCTCAAATGAAGATGCCACGGGTCAAGCCGCCGTCGATGCCAATGGATTCCCCGGTCACCGCACCGGCCTTGGGGGACGCGAGGAAACCGATCAGCCAGCCCATTTCGATGGGGGCCAGGGTGCGTCGGATCGGCGTCGCGTCGATGTAGCCCTGCTCCACCTGCTCGGGCGTCTTGCCCTGCTTGACTCCTTCGCGCTCGTACAGCTCCTGGATGTGCGGGGTGTCGACCACGCCGGGGTGGATCAGGTTGACCGTGATGCCGGACGGGCCGAGTTGGTCGGAGAGGGTCTTGGTCATGTGGGCGATGGCCAGGTTGCGCATGCCCGAGAGGACCTTGCTGCCACGCCCGGTCAGGCCACCGATGTTGATGATGCGACCGAAACCGCCGGCCTTCATGTGCGGCGTCACCGCCTTGGCGCAACGGAAATAGCCGATCACCTTGGTGTTGAGGTCCGAGAGCAATTCATCGTCGCCGGCATGTTCGATGTCGTTGCGCACCACGCCGGACGGGGCCGCCGCGCCGTTGACCAGGATATCGATGCGGCCAAAGTGCTTGTGGGCCGCTTCGACCATGTCGGACACCGCCGACATCTGGTTGGTGTCACAGAACAGCGGCAGCACCTCGTTGCCGGTCTCTGCGCTGATTTCCTCGGCGGCCTGCTGGAGATATTCCATGCGCCGCGCGCAGATCACCACCTTGCAACCTTCCTGGGACAGAAAGCGCGCGACTTCCTTGCCGATACCCATACCACCGCCGGTGACGATCGCCACGCGGCCTTGCAATTCCAGATCCATAGCAGTTCCTCTTGTGATTATTCGGCTCAGGCCAGATCGACGAAGACACTTTTGGTTTCGGTGTAGGCATCGATCACGTTCTTACTCATTTCCCGACCCCAGCCGGATTGCTTGTAGCCACCAAAAGGCGAGGCCGGGTCGACGACGTTCCAGCAGTTGATCCACACCGAGCCGGCCTTCAACTGCGCCGCCACGCGGTGGGCGGAGCGCAAGTCACGGGTCCACAGTCCGGCCGCCAGGCCATAAGGCGAGTCGTTGGCACGCAGCACCAGCTCGTCGATTTCGGTCCAGCTCATGACGGTCAGCACCGGGCCGAAGATTTCTTCCCGGGCGACACAGGCGCGCTCGGCGCGGTCGAGAAACACGCTGGGGCGGATGAAGTGGCCGCGCTCCAAATGGTCGGGGCGATCACCGCCGCAGATCAGTTCGGCGCCCTCTTCCTGGCCCCGCTGCAGGTAGCCACGCACCGTGCCCAATTGCCGGGCCGAGACCAGCGGGCCCATGCTGTTGGCCGGATCCAGTCCTGGCCCCAACACATGGGCGGCGGCGTGGCGCTGGAGTTCTTCGAGCACCTGGTCGAGGACGCTGGCGTGCACGTACAGACGCGAACCGGCGGTGCAGACCTGGCCCTGGTTGTAGAAAATCCCATCGGCGGCGCCTTTGGCGGCCCGGACGATGTCGGCGTCCGGCAGGATGATGTTGGGGGACTTGCCACCCAGCTCCAACGAGACCTTCTTCATGTTGCCGGTGGCCGCCTGGGCGATCAGCCGGCCCACTTGGGTCGAACCGGTGAAGGCGATCTTGTCCACGTCCGGGTGCTGGGCCAGCGGTGCGCCAGTGCGCGCGCCGAGGCCGGTGAGCAGGTTGACCACCCCGGCCGGGAAACCGGCGGCCTCGATCAATTGCACCAGGCGAATGGCAACCAGGGGCGTCTGTTCGGCGGGCTTGAGCACCGCGACACAACCGGTCGCCAGCACCGGACCGAGCTTCCACACGCACATGGTCAGCGGGAAATTCCACGGCACGATCAACGCGCAGACGCCCACCGGCTCGCGCAAGGTGTAGTTGAGCATCGGTGCGCCACTGGCGGGCGACACCGGCAGCGTGCTGCCTTCGATCTTGGTCGGCCAACCGGCGAAGTAACGAATGATATTCGCGGCGCTGGCCGCTTCACCCCGGGCCGCGCCGATCGGCTTGCCGTTTTCCAGGGTGATCAGTTGCGCCAGCTCTTCGCGATGCTGGTCGAGCAGTTCCGCCAGGCGAAACAACAGCAAGCCGCGCTGGGCCGGCGACTGCTGCGCCCAAGCTCCGGTGAAGGCCGCACGGGCGGCAGCGACGGCGGCATCCACGTCGCGTTCGCCGCCTTCGGCGACTTCCGCCAGGGTGTGTTCAGTGGCCGGGTTTTCCACGGCAAACCGGCGACCATCGGCGGCGTCCTGCCAGGTGCCGCCGATAAACAGGCGCCCGGGTAACGACAGGAACTTCTCGACCGCGGGTAACAATTGAATCTGGTTCATATCCCCTCCTTCACAGCGCCATTTCAATCAGGCAAGGACCGCCATCGGCCTTGGCGTTGGCCAGGGCGCGCTGCAACTCGCCGTTGGTGTGCACGGTGCTGGCCGGCAAGCCGTAGCCCTTGGCCAGGGCCTTCCAATCGATGCGAGGACGGTCCAGTACCGTCAGGCTCAGGGCCTCGGGGCCCAGCTCGGTCATGCCGAAGCGGCGCAGTTCGTTTTGCAGGATGGCGTAGCGATGGTTGGCCGCGATCAGGATCACCACCGGCAATTGCTCCCGGGCGATGCTCCACAAGGTCTGGATCGTGTACTGGGCACTGCCGTCCGATTGCAGGCAGAACACCTTGTTGCCACGCTCGGCCATGGCGGCGCCAAAGCCCACCGGGATGCCCTGGCCGATGGCCCCACCGGTATTGGTCAAGACCCGATGCCGTGCGGCATGGGCCGAGGCAGTGAAGAACGGATAGCCGCACGTCCCGCCTTCCACCGAAACGATGCAGTCGTCCGGCAGCGACGCGGCCAACACCTGGCCGCCGGCTTGGGGCGTCAACGTGGCTTCGCTGGGCGGCAGTTCGATACCGCTTGGCGTGGGCACATAAGCCGGTGCTTCAAGGGCATCGGCCAGCGCAGTGAGCGCCCCGGCAACGTCGTCCCCCACCTCAGCCAGGCACAGCAGGCGTTCGCGCTCTGCCAGCCGCGAGGCAATGCCTTCGTAGCCGAAATAGCTGATGGGTTCGGGGACGCCGGCGCAGACCCCCGCGTCATATTGATCCAGGATCTCGATGGCCACTTCAGGGAAGTAAGGCAGGCGATCCAGGTCCGGCAGGCCACCACCGCGGTAACTCACGCGGGGAAAGGTTTCGGCGAACAGGCGCACGCCCGGCAGTCGGGCCAGGCGCCCCGCCGCTTCGAGTCCGGCGACGGACAAGCCTTGGTCGCCGACGATAAACACCAGGCGCCGGCCATCGCGCAGTGCCTGGGCGACCGCCTCGATCCGGTCACCGGCAAAACGCCGGACCGGGGCCTGCAATGCTGTGAAGGCCTTCTCGTGCTGCACGGTGTTGGCTTGCAGGTCCATCGGCAGAATCAGGCTGGCGATCTGGCCGTTGGCTTGCCAGGCGGCACGCACCGCCTCCTGGAAGTCTTCACCAACGCCCGATGCCGTGCGCGAGGTACGTACCCACGTGGAAACGCTGCCGGCCAAGGCCTGGATATCACTGGCCAACGGCGGATCGTAATTGACGTGCCAGGACGCGTGATCGCCGATGACGTTGACGATCGGGGTGTTGGCGCGACGGGCGTTGTGCAGGTTGGCGATGCCATTGGCAAAGCCGGGACCGAGGTGCGTCAAGGTCATCGCCGGCTTGCCGGCAATCCGGCCGTAGCCGTCCGCCGCACCGGTGCACACCCCTTCGAACAAGGACAGTACCGGCTTGAGGGCTGGCGCGCTGGCCATGGCTGCCACCAGGGGGATTTCAGTCGTTCCGGGGTTGGCGAAGCAGTATTCGATACCGCTTGCCACCGCCGCCTTCACTATCAGTTGCGCACCATTCATTTCCAGCCCTCTTCATCGAGCGTTTGCAGTGGCTGAGATTTATCACACAGCCAAATCGACAAAACAAGCTATTTTTCTGCATTAAAATCATTTTTTGAGATAAATGCATATTTTTGAAGAGTAAACGACTGGAAATAAGTTTGCATTTCTCAAGCATTCGGTTACCGTGGCAACGCGCTCCTGAGGGCATGCGCGGGCTTTTCATCACCGCCGCGGCTACCTATAGTGCTCACCCAACGCCCCCCTACGCGCCATTCCCCCTTTAGGAGCGAAATGAGCAGTCTGAGCAAAATGCTGAGCGTGCTGGACCTTTTCGGCCCGGCCACGCTGAAGATCGACCCCGATACCATCGCCGAGCGCATGGGCCTGTCACGAGCGACCGTGTACCGCTACGTCAAGGATTTGTGCGATGCCGGCCTGCTGGTTCGGGTGGATGCCGGCAGCTACGGCCTGGGGCCACGCATCATTGAGCTGGACTGGATGATGCGGCAGTACGCCCCGATCCTCGTGGCCGGCCGCGAGTTGATGCACGAGCTGTCCGATGCCACTGGCCTGGCGGTGTTTGCCAGCGTTTTCTACGACGGCCGCATCATCAACACCTACATCGCCGACCCCAGCGACACCTCCCAGTTCTCATTCGGCCGCGGCCAGCCGCGGCCGTTCTTTCGCGGTGCGCAATCCAAGGTGTTGATCGCTTTCCAGAAGGGTCGACGCCTGCAACGCCTGTTCGAAGAGCACCTGGCCAACGACCCCCACGGCAGCTATGACTGGGCAAGCTTTTCCAAGGCCGCGAAAAAGATCCGCAAGGACGGCTATTGCATGACCCACGACGAACTCAACCTGGGGCTCACCGGTATCGCGGCGCCGATCGTCAACCCCGAACTCGACGACGTGGTGGGCAGCCTGTCGGCCGTCGGCAGCACCGACAGCTTCAAGCTGCTGCGCCAGGAAACCGTGATTGAAATGGTGATGGACACGACCCGGCGGATTGCCGAGCGGATGCAGAGTCCGCCTGCGGTTGGCTAGAAAGGGATGTTGCGCCATACCGATCACTTAAGAAAAACACCGAACCTGTGGCGAGGGAGCTTGCTCCCGCTGGGCTGCGCAGCAGGCCCAAAAAAAGAGGGGCCGCTGCGCGACCCAGCGGGAGCAAGCTCCCTCGCCACAGGGTTTATCCAACGCCCTTGCTTCAGAACGGCACAGCCACCGTCACCTGGCTGTAGACGTTGGTGCCATTGCCGCTCACTTGATTGCCCCCCGTCGTTGCGTCCCGATCCGGCTTGTAGAGGCCGATCAGCGGCGTGACGATCAAATGCTCGTTCATCGCCCATTCGACGTACAGGTCCAACTCGCGGGCATCCAGGTTCAGCGTGTTGTCTTTACGCACGGTGTTGTAGTCGAAGTACAGCGCACCGAGGGTCAGGTTCTCCAACGGCTTGGCTGTCAGGCCGACATGATGAATGCCCGTGTTGCTGTTGAAGGGCCCGGCATAATTACCCGCGACTTCGCCCTGGAACCAGGTGCCATAACCGGTGCTCTGCCCGGTGAACAGCGAATCCCACTTCTGTGAATAGCGGGTGTAGCGGTACGTCAGCTTGGGGGCCCAGGCGAGATCGGCAAAGGTGTAGCCGGCCTCGGCGTACCAGGCGTTCTGCGGGCCGGCGTCCTTGTCTTGCCAAGCGTATTCGAACGCCAGGCTCGCATTTTCAATGCCGGCGTCGCCTTCACCGCGAAGACTGTAGACGTCCATACCCTTGCGTTGCCGCTGGAAATCGCTGGCCCACCGGTCGGTCACATCCAGGCCGTGGATCCTGGTCAACCCCAAGGTCCCGGCCTTGGCGGTGTAGTCCAGCGTGCCGGCGGCCAGTTCGGTTTCGGCCTGGGCGCGGTTGTCGGACTTGAGCCACACCACGCTGCCATGCAGCCCGTCCTGCCCACCCAGGCGCAACACGGCGGTCTGGTCGAACGCGTGCCGGGCCGCCGGGTAATAGGCGCCACCGCGATTCAAGCGACCGTCGGCAGGCCCTTTGCCCAGGTTCGGCCCGTCATCGTTGATCAAAAAGCCCCTGCCCAGCTTGACCACCTGCCGCCCGCCGGAGATATCGACACCGTCCTGCCCCAGCACGGGGAACAGGTCGGCGGAGCGCCAACCCAGGTACGCGTCTTCGATCTTCGTCGTGCGTTCGCTGCCCAGCGAATTGCCGGCCGCGTCGCCATCGCCCCAGGTGGCGGAACTGACCAGGCTGAACGCACCGTAGGCGGTGCCATGGCCGGCCAGGCCTTGGTCGCCGCTGACGCCATACTTGATGAAACCTTCGCGCCAGGTTGAACCGCCGGGCCTGCCGTCGTAGTTCTTGCGACTGTTGAAATGGCCGAACACTGCCAGCAGGTCGGCGTTGAAATGAGTGTCGTCATCGGCATACAACTCATAGGCCTGGACCTGATTCGCGGCGCAAAGCGCCAGCGTACAGGCCAGGCCACTGCCGAAAAATTCCATACGCGATAGGTTCCGCATGGTTGAAGCTCCTTGTGCTGCGCCTTTTGAAGGCTGTTTTTATATTCAGGGAGCCGGCACGGCATACCGCGCCGGCTTACAGGTTAGCGGCAGTCGGCGAGCGCACCGTCCAACGCACCGACCATCAGGGCGGCCTCGTCACTGGTGAGGGTCAGCGGCGGCGACATCACGATCTTGTTGCCAATCGGGCGCACCAATACGCCGGCCCGACGCGCTTGCTCGGCGATGCGCAAGGCCAGGCCGTTGGCGGGGTCAAGCGGCTCGCGGGTGACCTTGTCCGCCACCAGGTCCACGGCGAGCATCAAGCCCTTGCCGCGCACTTCGCGCACCACCGCGTAACGTTCGGTCAGCGGCTGCAATTGCTCCAGCAATTGGGCACCGACTTTCCCGGCATTGCCCGGCAAGTCCTCGGCCTCGACGATGTCCAGCACCGCCAGGGCCGCCGCACACGCCGTCGGGTGTCCGCTGTAGGTGTAGCCGTGCATGATCACGTTGCTGAAACCCGGACCGTTTTCGATGGCATCGACGATGCGCTGGTTGAAGACCGTGGCGCCCATGGGGATGTAACCGGCGGTGATGCCCTTGGCCAGGCACAGCACGTCGGGCGCGACGCCCCAGCCCCGGCTGCCGAGCATGCAGCCGGTGCGGCCGAACCCGGTGACCACCTCATCGGCGATCAACAGGATGCCGTGGCGGTCGCAGACTTCCCGCAGCCGCTTCCAGTAATGCGCCGGCGGCACGATCACGCCACCGGCGCCTTGCACTGGCTCGGCGATCAACGCGGCAATGGTCTGCGGGCCGAGCAGCGCGATCTGGTCTTCCAACTGGCGAACGCAGTGAGCGGTCAACTCCTCTGGATCGCGGCAGTCCCAGGGGTTGCGGTACAGCCACGGCGTATCGAGCAGATGACAGCCGGCCAACAGCGGCCCATGGTTGTAGTGATACACGCCGTTGCCACCCACTGAGGTGCCGCCCATGTGCACGCCATGGTAGCCATTGCGCAACGACAGGAAACGCGTGCGCCCTGGCTCGCCGCTGGCGATCCAGTATTGGCGGGCCATTTTCAGGGCCGTCTCGACCGCATCGGAACCGCCGGAACTGAACAGCACCCGCGCCATGTTTTCCTGGGCGAACATCGACGTCAGCCGCTCGGCCAGGTCGAACACCCGTGGATGAGCAATGCCGTCGAAGGTCTGGTAATAAGCCAGTTCGTCCATCTGGGCGGCGATGGCCGCCTTCACCGAAGGCCGGTTATGGCCCACGTTCACGTTCCACAGGCCGCCGACACCGTCGAGCATGCGATGCCCCTCGATATCGGTGATATAGTTGCCGTCGCCACGGGCGATGATCAACGTCTTGGAGCGGTTGGCGGGCGCCGAAGAACTCATCGGGTGCCAGAATTTCTTCTGTGCTGTCTTGTAGTGCTCGTACATGGTTGCAGTCCTCATTCTGTTTCACGCTTGCGTACGTACAGCAGTTGCTGGCCGGTGAACTCCAGCAACCCTTCAAGGCCGAACTCGACGCCGAACCCGGACATCTTGCTGCCGCCAAACGGCGTATTCGGCTGGATCTGCGCATGGCAGTTGACCCAGGCCATGCCGCATTCCAGGCGACTGGCCAGTGCCTGGGCCTGCTCGCTGTCGCTGCCCCAGACCGACCCACCCAGGCCCATGTCGCCGGCATTGGCGCGACGCAGGACGTCCTCGACATCCTGGTAGGCGATCAGCGGCAACACCGGGCCGAACTGTTCCTCGTCCACCAGGCGCTGCCCGTCGGTCACATCGGCGACCAACGTCGGCGGGTAGAAACAGCCCGGGCGGTCCAGACGGGCACCGCCGCACAACACCCGCGCTCCATGGGCGCGGGCATCGGCCACCAGTTCCTCAACCAGCTTCAACTGTTCGAGGTTCTGCACCGGGCCAAACGTGACCCCAGGCGCCACGCCGTCACCCACCACCTGACGCTGGGCGATCTGGGCCAGGGCCTGGGCAAAGGCTTCGTACTGGGATTGGTGGATGTACAAACGCTTGAGGGCCGCGCAGGTCTGGCCCATGTTCAGGAAGGCCGCCTGGAAAATCTCTTCGGCCACCGCCTCCACCGGGGTTCCGGGCAGCACGATGGCCGCGTCGTTACCGCCCAGTTCCAAGGTCAGGCGCTTGAGGTTGCCGGCGGCACCGCGCATCACGCTTTGGCCGGTGGCGGTCGAACCGGTGAAGACGATTTTCTGGATACCGGCATGGGTCGTGATCGCGCTGCCAAAACCTTGTTCGCCGGTCACGCTATTGATCACGCCGCGAGGCACATGGCGCGCGATGATCTCCACCAGGCGCAGGGTGCTCAGGGGCGTCAGGCTTGACGGTGTGCTGATCACACAGTTGCCGGCCCGCAACGCTGGCATGATGTGCCAGACGGCGATCATGAACGGCCAGTTCCAGGGCGTGATCGACGCGACGACGCCCAACGGCTTGCGGTGCAGCTCAATGCGCTGGCTCGGGGTTTCTTCCACCAATTCCACAGGGATCTGCTGCTCGGCGGCGTAGCGCGTCCAGGCCACCGCCCCCATCACTTCAGAGAACGCCAGTTCCAGCGGTTTTCCCTGCTCCAGGACAATCAGCTGGGCCAACGACTCGGCGTCCTGCTCGATGTCCGCCGCGATGTCCAACAGGCGCTGGCGGCGATCTTCATGGGTGCTGTGGCGCCACTCGACAAAGGCCGCTTGCGCCGCCTCGACGGCAAGGTCCAGTTGGGCCAGGGAACCGGCCGGACACCGTGCGAACACCGTGGCGGTGGCTGGATTGAGCACATCGAAGTGGCCGTTCTCGCCGTCGCCCCGAGTTCCATCGATGAGCATTTGATAATCGTGCATGACACCTTCCTTTCGCGCGCTGCCGGACCGTCCCGAACGGCAGCGGATTTATTGTCTGGGTAGATTGAGGGGGTCGCGCGGTGCCCTAGAGCTTGTGGCTGCCCAACGCCATGAACCGCTCGGGCGAGGCCTTGCGCAATCGGGCGGCGAGGTACACGCCGACGATCAGCGCGACGGGAATCACCGCACAAAGTCCGTAGGACAACAGTTGGCTGGCGCCGGTCAGCACGTCGAAATGAATCACTGCAAGGGCCAGGACCGCCAACAAGGCCAGGCACGAGAAGCCCGGAAGAATCCGACCGCGCCAGAGCCCCAGCTTCAACTCCGGATGCGCGCGGAAATAAACCAATACCGCCGCCGAGGTCAGGGCCATGAGCAGGATCACGCACAGCGTGGCCAGGTTGGAAAACCAGGCGAACAGTTGCAGGATCGGATCCGCATCTAGCGCGGCGAAGATCAGCACCACCACCGCGGCGATCAGGCTTTGCAGGACCGAGCCCATGTGCGGGCTTTGATGCACGCGATGGGTGGTGCCCAAGCGGCTGTGCAGCAAACCGTCACGCCCGATGGCATAGAAATAACGGGCCGCGGCGTTGTGGAACGCCAGCAGCCCGGCGTAGATGCTGACCATGAACAGTACGCGGATGATCTGGGTCAGGTGCGGGCCGACAAAGTGGTCGGACATACCGTAGATGAACGTGGTGGGATCCTGCAGCGCTTGCAAGGTCGGCACGATCTTGTCCGCCCCTACGCCAATCACCATGGCCCAGACCGACAAGGCATAGAAACCACCGATCAACAGCACCGAGCTATAGGTGGCGATGGGAATCGTACGGTGCGGATTCCTGGCCTCCTCGCCGTAGATGGTGGTGGCCTCGAAGCCGATGAACGCCGCGAAGCAGAACAGCAAGCCGATGGATGGCGTACCGCTGAACACATGGCTGCGATCGAACGAATCGAGGTTAATGCCGCTATCGCCACCGGTCTTGAGGATGGCGAAATCCAGCGTCAGGATCGCCAGGTATTCGGCAATGACCACCACCGATAGCACTCGGGCCGACAGGTCGATCTTGCGATAGCCGAGAATCGCGATGCTCGCCATCGCCAGGAGCGAATAGGTCCACCATGGCAAGTCCAGGCCAAAGACGCTGGCCATCGTGCCGCTGACCACGCCGCCGAACATGCCGTACAGGCCGACCTGCAGGATGTTGTAGGCAAACATCGCCAACACACCCGCTGCGCCACCGGCCAAGCCACCCAGGCCGCGGGAGGTGAACGCATAAAAACCACCGGCATTGGTCATGTGCCGGGACATGGCGGTGTAGCCCGCCGAAAATGCCAACAACACCAACAGCGCCAGGAGCAGCAACGCCGGTGTGCCGGCGCCGTTGCCCAGCATGATGCCAATTGGGAAGCCACCGGCGATGACACTCAGGGGGCTCGCCGCCGAAATCACGAAGAAGATGATGAAGCCGACACCCAGGGCACCGCGCTTCAACTCCGTCGAGCTGCTGATCGGGAAAGATACGCTCATTGTTCTTGACCTTATTGTATGAGGCAGTTGTTGCTGGATCGCAGACGCCAGCTTCGCCGACTTCCAAAAGCTGATGGCTCTGCTTGCACGCTGGATTCGATGCTAGGCCCTGACCAAAACCCTTCGCTATCCCAAAACGGCAGCATCCGAAGCGCTGCCCCAAAACAGGTCAACTCAATGCCGGAACGCTGACCATGTCGCTGGACCCAACAACCTGTGGCGAGGGAGCTTGCTCCCGCTGGAC
>NZ_JABAEE010000050.1:44685-52409 GCF_023701885.1 Pseudomonas sp. CG7
ACCTGGTGGCGGGGTAGGGGGCACCCGCGGGGTCGCGCAGCGGCCCCTCTTTTTTGGGCCTGCTGCGCAGTCCAGCGGGAGCAAGCTCCCTCGCCACAGGTTTTGTGTTTTCTTGGCGGAGTCGCATTGCCCTATGCCGGCGCACAACCGCTGCCGATTCGGGATAACGGGAAAGTGCCTCCTGCCGCAAGATAACCTCGCCCACCGCTCAAACCGTGCTGGGCACAGAACAATAAAAATCCCCCGCGCAGGAAAACCTCAGCATGTCCTTCACTCGTCTCTCTATCCAATGGCGGATCACGCTCCTGAGCGGCCTGTGCCTGCTGGCCGTCGTCGGCGCACTGACCGGTGCCTCGCTGTATCAGAGCCAGCAAAGCGCAACGTTGCTCAAGCAGCAAAGCAGTCAACTGCTGGGGCGCTCGGCCCTGGAAGGTTTGCAGGCACAGGGCTTGGCACACGGTCAGCGGGTGGAACGGTTTTTCAGCGAAACGGCGATCTATGGGGAAGGTTTTGCCCAGCAAGTCCTGCAACTGCGCGCCCAGGCGTAGAACGGGCGACTGACACCGGGGCAACTGCGTCGGGACTTGATCGCCGCGACCCGCCAGGCTCTCCAGAACCGCGAAAAAGTGCTGGGCTTCTACGTGGTGCTGCTTCCCGACGCGCTGATCGGTGAAGATGCCGGCTTCACCGGCCAACGGGATCTGGCCGGCAATGAAATAGGTCGCTTTGCCCTGTACTGGTCGCAAAGCCAACCCGGCCATCTGGTGCAAGAAGTGCTCAGCGAAGCCCAGATCAGTGCCAACACCGCGCCACCGGGCAGCGAGCCGGCCAACGCCTGGTACGTCTGCCCCCAGACCCAAGGGCGCACCTGCGTGACCGAGCCCTACGCGATCGAGGTCGAAGGCCAGAAGACGCTGATGAGCAGCATCTCCATACCGCTGCTGGACCAAGGCAAAGTTATCGGTGTCGTCGGCATGGACATCAGCCTCGATACCCTCCAGCAACTCGCCGCCAGCCTGGCCAACGACCTGTATTCCGGCCACAGCGAAATCAACATCCTTTCCCCATCCGGGCAAATTGCCGGCCACAGCGGCACCGTGGCGGGTACGTCTGTCGATGTGCAGCAAACCGTGCAAACCGCTCCGGCAAACGCCCCTTGGCAATTGCAGATACGCGTGCCGGAAACGCTGGTACAAGCGCCGGCCCTGCACATGCAGGCCCAGTTGGACGACAAGCATCGCCAGGCCAATTGGTTCAATCTCAGCCTGGGCTTGCTGGCTGCCGGCTTGGGCCTGTTACTCATCTGGCTCACCGCCTACGGCGTGACCCGGCCACTGCTGAGGGTGGCGCAAATGCTCGATGCGATTGTCGACGGCGACGGCGATCTCACCCAGCGCCTGCCCGACGACCGCCACGATGAATTGGGCCATCTGGCCCAGGGTTTCAATCGTTTTCTCGATAAACTGCAGCCCATCATCCGCGATATCCAGCAAGCCTCCCTGGACACCCGCAACACCGCCGACACCTCGGCGCAGGTGGCCCGGGAAGTCAGCGCGGGCATGCACACGCAGTACCGGGAAGTCGAACTGGCGGCAACCGCCTTGCATGAAATGAGCACCAGCGCCCAGGAAGTGGCGCGCCATTCCCACCAGGCGGCCGATGCCGCCACCGTCGCCGAACCCGCTAGCCGATCAGGGCGGGAACTATTCGCCAACGCGGTCAACAGCATCGACAGCCTCGACCGCTGCCTGGAAACCACCCTCGAACAAGTGCAGGCACTGGCCGGCAACAGTCAGCACATCGGCCAGGTGTTGGATGTGATTTGTGCGATTGCCCAGCAGACCAACCTGCTGGCATTGAATGCCGCCATCGAGGCCGCCCGCGCTGGCGAACAGGGCCGTGGCTTCGCGGTGGTGGCCGACGAAGTCCGGCATCTGGCGAGCAATACGCAGAATTCGGTCGAACAAATACGCTCGGTGATCGAAGCGTTGCAGCAACTGAGCCAGGACGTCGTGCACAGCACCCAGTCGAGCCGCGAGCTGGCCAGGGACAGCGTCGTTCAAGTCGATAAGACCCAGGCGGCGCTGCAGCGCGTCACCGATGCCGTGGAAGTGATCGAACACATGAACCAGCAGATCGCCAGCGCGGCCTTGGAGCAAAGCGCTGTCGTGGAAGACATCAGCCATCGCGTCAGTGACATTCGCGGCATCAGTGAAACCTTGACCAGCCGCATGGAGGAAGCCTCGCAGGCGAGCCACTCGTTGCATGCCATGGCCAACCACCAGCAGCAGTTGGTGGGGCATTTTCGGATATAAGGGTGCTTGACGATTCACTGTAGTTGCCGGCACCCGCCAAACCCTGAGTGACACTCATTCGTCACTCGTGTCTGGCTTCGTCAGGCAGATCAACAACTTGAGTACCCAGATCGCCACCGCCGCTCTGGAGCAAAGCGCTATCGTGGAAGACATCAGCCATCGCATTAGTGACATTCGCGAAATCAGCGAGATCCTTGACCATTCGGATGGAAGAAGCAGCATCGCAGGCGTGTCACTCGTTGCACGCCATAGCCTCTTGCAATCTGCTTAACCAGCCTACGTGAACCGCCAATCTTAATTGAATCCAAATAAAGCTTGGCGAGCCACGGACGTTTGAAGGCCCGTGGCTTTCCACCTCATCGTGCTGCCGCTTTTCATCAATCGTTGGGTTTTTTACTAATAACGGGCGTGATCATCAGGATTCATTGAAGCATCAAGATGCCTCTGCGCGTCCTCGAGGGTGCGCTGAGGAAGCGTTATTTTGTTACCGTTTTTTGAGAAAACCTGGAATTGATTTGGATACTCCGGATCATCGGCGGAATATGCGCGAATTTCATATCCCCTGTAATCGCTCGTTGTGTAGCTCATAACGTTCTCCTTGTCTGACGGTCTATTTCAAACTCAATCACCTTGATGGTGATTGCTGCATATTCTCAGCAAAAAAAAGATTGTCGCTACTGTCAGAACTAACAGGTGACGCCAAAAAATACGCCTACCTATAAAAACCAAATCCTCCTCCCCTGCATTCTGATGGGCCAACCATCATCAGCAAATGGTCGGTCAATTTCGGATCTAGCGGCCTGTGTGGTTACACAATTTCACAGAGCGCCTACAAAGCTTCACCCCTGCCACAGGCCTCGGTCCCTACCATGGGCGGCTCAATAGTGGGGAAGCACCATGTCCAAGACTCCTTTCGTCACACTGGGCCTGTTGGTCGGCGCGCTGCTGCTCAGTGGCTGTGACAGCGGCTCGAACCCGGAAGCCTCCGCCCCGCTGCCCAGCGTGCGTGTCGAAACCGTCCAGGCCCGGCCACTGTCGATCAGCAACGAGCTGAGCGGCCGGATCGCCGCGCCACGGGTCGCCGAAGTCCGGGCGCGGGTGGCCGGCGTGGTCTTGCAGCGGGTGTTTCATGAAGGCCGCGACGTCAAGCAGGGCGAGGTGCTGTTTCGCATCGATCCGGCGCCGTTCAAGGCCGACCTGGACAGTGCCGAGGCGGCGTTGCGCAAGGCCGAGGCCAATGCGTTCCAGGCCCGCTTGCAAGCCCAGCGTTATGCCCAGTTGATCGATGACAAGGCGATCAGTGGCCAGGACTACGACAACGCCCGGGCCAACGTGCGCCAGACGGCCGCTGACGTCGCCGCCAGCAAGGCCGCGGTGGAACGGGCGAAGCTGAACCTGGGGTATGCCACGGTGACCGCGCCGATTTCCGGGCGCATCGGCCGCGCCCTGGTGACGGAAGGCGCCTTGGTGGGGCAGAACGAAAGCACGCCGTTGGCGCTGCTCCAGCAACTGGCCCCGATCCACGCCGCCCTCACGCAAGCGACCCGCGAACTCAACGACCTGCGCCGCGCCTTTCGCGCAGGGCAGTTGCAAGCAGTCGGCCAGGGCCAGGCCAAGGCCACCTTGATCCAGGACGACGGCAGCCCGTACCCGTTGCCCGGCAAGTTGCTGTTCACCGACCTCCGCGTCGACCCGAGTACCGGCCAGATCACCCTGCGCAGCGAATTTCCCAACCCCGACCTGGACCTGCTGCCGGGCAGTTTCATCCGCGTACGCCTCGAACAGGCGGTCAACAGCCAAGGCATCACCGTGCCGCAACGGGCCATCCTGCGTGACAGCGCCGGGGTCGCCCAAGTGTTGCTGCTGGACGCCGAGCAAAAGGTCAGCCAGCAACCGGTACAATTGGGCGCCGCGCAAAACGATCGCTGGGTCGTTACCCACGGCTTGAAACCCGGCGACCGCATCGTCATCGAAGGCCTGCAACACGCCCGTCCCGGCGAGCAAGTCCGGGTCGACGATTCCCCACTTCCCCTCGCCCAGGTTCCCGGGCCACAGGCAGGACACTAAGCCATGCCGCAATTCTTCATCGACCGTCCGGTGTTCGCCTGGGTCGTCGCCTTGTTCATTCTGTTGTCCGGTGTCCTGGCCATTCCACAACTGCCGGTGGCCCAATACCCGGTCGTGGCCCCGCCACAGATCGAGATCTACACGGTGTATCCGGGCGCTTCGGCGCAAACCGTGGACGACAGCGTGGTCAGCCTGATCGAGGAAGAACTCACCGGCGCCGACAACCTGCTGTATTTCGACTCCCAAAGCAGCCTGGGCAGCGCCACCATCACCGCGACCTTCCAGCCCGGGACCAACCCGGAACTGGCCCAGGTCGATGTGCAGAACCGCCTCAAGGCGGTGGAGTCGCGCCTGCCGCAAGCGGTCACGCAGCAGGGCTTGCAGGTGGACAAAGTCTCGGCCGGCTTCCTGCTGCTGATCACCCTCACCTCCAACGACGGCAAGCTCGACGACGTGGCCCTCAGCGACTACCTGGCGCGCAACGTGATGAACGAGATCAAGCGCCTGGACGGTGTCGGCAAGGCCCAGCTGTACGGCGCCGAGCGGGCCATGCGGATCTGGATCGACCCCCGGAAACTGGTGGGGTTCAACTTGACCCCGGCCGACATCAATGCCGCCATCGTGGCGCAGAACGCCCAGGTCTCGGCCGGCAGCCTGGGGGATCTGCCGAGCCGCAGCACCCAGGAAATCACCGCGACCATCGTCGTCAAAGGCCAGCTCAATACGCCGCAGGAGTTCGCCGACATTGTGCTCAAGGCCAACCCCGATGGCTCGACGGTGCGCATCGCCGACGTGGCCCGGGTGGAAATCGGCAGCCAGGAATACCAGTTTTCCACGCGCCTGAACGGCAAGCCATCCACTGCGGTGGCGGTGCAACTGTCACCGGGCGCCAACGCGCTGAACACCGCGACCCTGGTGCGCAGCAAGATGGACGAGCTGTCGCGCTACTTCCCGGCCGGTGTGGAATACAAGATTCCCTACGACACCTCGCCGTTCGTCAAAGTCTCGATCACCAAGGTGATCTATACCCTCGGCGAAGCGATGCTGCTGGTGTTCGCGGTGATATTCCTGTTCCTGCAGAACATTCGCTACACGCTGATCCCGACATTGGTGGTGCCGGTGGCGTTGATGGGCACCTTCGCGACGATGCTGGCGCTAGGGTTCTCGATCAACGTGCTGACCATGTTCGGCATGGTGCTGGCCATCGGCATCCTGGTGGACGATGCCATCGTGGTGGTGGAGAACGTCGAGCGAATCATGGCCCAGGAAGGCTTGTCGCCCAAGGAAGCCACGCGCAAGGCCATGGGGCAGCTCACCGGTGCGATCATCGGCATTACCCTGGTGCTGGTGGCGGTGTTCATTCCGATGGCGTTCATGCAGGGCTCGGTGGGGGTGATTTACCAACAGTTCTCGCTGTCGATGGCGACGTCGATTTTGTTCTCGGCCTTTCTCGCCCTGACCTTGACCCCGGCACTTTGCGCGACCTTGCTCAAACCGGTCGCCCAAGGTGATCACCACGGCAAAAACGGTTTCTTCGGCTGGTTCAACCGTGGTTTCGACCGATTCGGCGACCGCTACCAAGGATGGGTGGCCTACGCGCTGAAACGCAGCGGCCGATACCTGCTGATCTACGGCGGGCTGCTGGTGGGCATGGGCCTGCTGTTCAGTCGCTTGCCCTCCTCGTTCCTGCCGGTGGAAGACCAGGGCTACACCATCACCGACATCCAGCTGCCACCGGGCGCGAGCAAAACCCGGACGGTGCAGGTGGTGGAGCAGATCGAGGCGCACAACGCCGGTGAGCCGGGGGTCGGCGACAGCACGGTCATCCTCGGCTTCAGATTCTCCGGCAGCGGGCAGAACGCGGCCCTGGCGTTCACCACCCTCAAGGACTGGTCGCAACGCGGCGCCGAGGACTCGGCGGCGTCCATCGCCGACCGCGCGAACCTGGCACTGAGTCAGATCAAGGACGCCATGGCGTTCTCGGTGTTGCCGCCGCCCGTGGACGGCCTGGGCACCTCCAGCGGTTTCGAGTTCCGCTTGCAGGACCGTGGCGGCCTCGGCCACGCCACGCTGATGCAGGCCCGCAGCGAATTGCTCGCCGCCGCCGAAAAAAGCCCGATGCTGATCAATGTCCGCGAAAGCGCCCTGGCGGAGGCGCCGCAGGTGCAACTTGAAGTCGACCGCAAGCAAGCCAATGCCCTGGGCATTTCCTTTGCCGACGTCGGCAGTGTGTTGTCCACGGCGGTGGGTTCGGCCTACATCAACGACTTCCCCAACCAGGGGCGGATGCAGCGGGTGGTGGTGCAGGCCGAGGGTGACCAGCGCAGCCAGGTCGAGGACTTGTTGAAGATTCACGTGCGTAACAGCAGCGGGAAAATGGTGCCGTTGTCGGCCTTCGTCCAGGCCCGCTGGACCCAGGGGCCGGCGCAATTGACCCGCTACAACGGCTATCCGGCGGTGAGCATTTCCGGCGAACCGGCCCCGGGCTACAGCACCGGGCAAGCCATGGCTGAAATCGAACGGTTGGTGGCCCAAGGGCCGACGGGCCTGGGCCAGGAATGGACCGGGTTGTCCTTGCAGGAACGCCTGTCCGGCAGCCAGGCGCCGATCCTGCTGGGCCTGTCGCTGCTGGTGGTGTTCCTGTGCCTGGCGGCGCTGTACGAGAGTTGGTCGATCCCGACCTCGGTGTTGCTGGTGGTGCCGCTGGGTGTGCTCGGCGCGGTGCTGGCCGTGTCGTTGCGCGGCATGCCCAACGATGTGTTCTTCAAGATCGGGCTGATCACCATCATCGGCCTGTCGGCAAAGAACGCGATCCTGATCATCGAGTTCGCCAAGAGCCTGTACGACGATGGGCATGACCTGATCGACGCTACGCTCCAGGCCGCCCGCCTGCGCCTGCGACCGATCATCATGACGTCCCTGGCGTTCATTCTCGGCGTGGTACCGCTGGCAATCGCCACCGGTGCCAGTTCGGCGAGCCAGCAGGCCATTGGCACCGGGGTGATCGGCGGCATGATCACCGCCACCCTGGCGGTGGTGTTCGTGCCGGTGTTTTTCGTGGGGGTGATGAAGCGTGTCAGGCGTGTTGATTCAAAATGAGGCCAGGCCGGACCACCGCTATCGCGAGCAAGCTTTGCTCCCACAGGGATTTGAGTTGAACGCCTATTCGGCGATCACCCGGGACAAACTGTGGGAGCGGGCTTGCTCGCGAAGAGGCCGGCACATTCAACATTTTTATTGACTAGGACGCCGCCTTCGCGAGCAGGCTCGCTTGTATGGTAGGACTTGAAGGGAGGAGGAGGGACAAGGCTCGATTCTGACTGTTCGCGCAGTACAGACCGT
>NZ_JABAEE010000051.1:0-52215 GCF_023701885.1 Pseudomonas sp. CG7
TTTGTGGCTTTTGTGGCTTTTGTGGCTTTTGTGGCTTTTGTGGCTTTTGTGGCTTTTGTGGCGAGGGAGCTTGCTCCCGCTGGGCTGCGCAGCAGCCCCTTTTTGGCGATTGCTACGCAATCGAGCGGGACCAAGCTCCCTCGCCACAGGGTCGTGTTCAGATAGATCCAATGAAGTTGACCAAATCCTCCCCTCCGTTTCCCAGTAAACTCTCCTTCTTTTAGCCGCCCCCTCTTCACCGCGGCCATCATCTGTTTCTGGAGTTCACCTTGCGTCTGTTTCACACCTCCGACTGGCACCTGGGGCAAAACCTGCACGGCCAGGAACGCGATTTCGAACACGCCTGCTTCCTCGAATGGCTGCGGCGTCAGCTGAGCCAGGAAAACCCCGACGTGCTGCTGATTGCCGGTGACATCTTCGACACCGTCAACCCGCCGGTCAAAGCCCAGGAGCGCCTGTACGATTTCATCGTCAGCGCCCATGAACAAAACGCCAACCTGACCATTGTCATGATCGCCGGCAACCACGACTCCGGCTCGCGTATCGAATTGCCCGCGCCGCTGATGCGCCGCTTGCGCACCCACGCCTTGGGCCGGGTGTTGTGGCTGGACGACGGCCAATTGGACGTCGAGCGGCTGTTATTGCCGCTGCCCGATGCCAAGGGCAAGGTCAAGGCGTGGTGCCTGGCCCTGCCGTTCCTGCGCCCCGCCGAAGTCACCGGCGCGCAACTGGGTGACGACTACCTGCGGGGCATCGGCCAGGTGCACGAGTGGCTGATCGCTGCCGCCAACAGCAAGCGCAAGAAAGGCCAGGCGCTGATCGCCGTCAGCCATGCGCACATGGCCGGCGGCTCGGTGTCCGAGGATTCCGAGCGCAGCCTGATCATCGGCAACGCCGAGGCCCTGCCCGCCAGCCTGTTCGGCCCGAGCATCAGCTACGTAGCCCTCGGCCACCTGCACAAACCGCAGAAGGTCAACGGTGAAGAGCGCATCCGCTACAGCGGCTCGCCGATCCCACTGTCGTTCTCGGAGATTGGCTACCAGCACCAGATTCTCGACGTCACGCTGGACGGCGAGATCCTAGTCAAGGTCGAGCCACGCCTGATTCCCCGGGCCGTCAATCTTCAACGCCTGGGCCCGGCCCCCCTGGCCGATATTCTCGGGCAACTCAAGGAGCTGCCCGACATCGACCTGCTGGCCGACATCCAGCGCCAACCCTGGCTGGAAGTGCGGGTGCGCCTCGACGAACCGCAGCCGGACCTGCGCCACCAGGTTGAAACCGCGTTGCAAGGCAAGGCCGTGCGCCTGGTACGGATCGGCGCCGAGTACGCCGGCAACGGTGGCACTGGCGGTGCCGATGACGACGGTGCGTTGGTGGAGCTCGATCAGCTCAGCCCGCAGGAACTGTTCAGCCGCGCCTGGCAGGACACCTACGGCAACGAAGTGGACGAACAAACCCTCAAGGACTTTGCCGTGCTGTTGCAAGACGTGCAGATGGAGAGCGAGCAGCCATGAAGATTCTCGCGATCCGCCTCAAGAACCTGGCGTCCCTGGCCGCGCCTTTTGAAATCGATTTCACCGCCGAACCCTTGGCCAGCGCCGGCCTGTTCGCCATTACCGGCCCCACGGGCGCCGGCAAGAGCACGCTGCTCGACGCCTTGTGCCTGGCGCTGTTCGGCGCCGTGCCGCGCCTCAACAACACCGGGCGCGACGCCAAGGTGCCGGACGTCGATGGCGATATCGCCACGGGTGACCCGCGCACGCTGTTGCGCCGCGGCACCGGCGACGGCTTTGCCGAAGTGGATTTTCGTGGCATAGACGGGCGCCGCTATCGGGCCCGCTGGGAAGCCAATCGCGCCCGGGAAAAGGCCGGCGGCAAGTTGCAAGCCAGCCGCCAGAGCTTGCGGGACCTGGACAACGATCAATTGCTGGCGAGCCAGAAAGGCGAATACAAGACCCAGCTCGAAGCCGCCCTGGGCCTGAACTTCGAGCAGTTCACCCGCGCCGTGTTGCTGGCCCAAAGCGAGTTCAGCGCGTTCCTCAAGGCCGATGACAACGACCGCAGCGAACTGCTGGAAAAACTCACCGACACCGCCCTGTATACCCGCCTCGGCCGCCGCGCCTTCGACAAGGCCAAGCAAGCCAAGGACAGCCACCGGCAATTGCAGGACCAGGCCAGCGGC
The DNA here is from genome assembly GCF_023701885.1 of Pseudomonas sp. CG7. Lineage (NCBI taxonomy): Bacteria > Pseudomonadati > Pseudomonadota > Gammaproteobacteria > Pseudomonadales > Pseudomonadaceae > Pseudomonas > Pseudomonas sp. CG7. The sequence goes on from NZ_JABAEE010000051.1 coordinate 2,183, forward strand.
GTCACGCCGCTGGTTCCCGAAGCCCGGGCCGAGCTGGACCAGCGTTTCAATGACGCCCAGCAGCAGCTCAAGACCCAGCAGGCGCAGCTCAAGCAACTGGAGCAGCAACACACCTGGCTGCGGGACCTGCGCCAGCTGCAGGACGAACACGCCAGCGCCGCCGAGCAGTTGCAACAGGCCCAGGTCGATTGGGACGCCCTGGCCGACGAACGCCTGAAACTGACCCGCCTGGAACAACTGGCGCCCCAGCGCCATCAGTTCATTCGTCAGACGGAGTTGAGCCGACAACTCGACCCCCTGGCCGGGCAGATCCAGCAGCTCACCCAACAGCAGATCGACTTGCATGAACAACAGGCCGAACTGGAAAAACGCCTGGACGCCGCGCAACTGGCACAGGCCGCAGCCCGGCAACAAAGCAGCGACTGCGCGCCGTTGCTGCGCCAGGCCTTTGAAGAGCAAAGCAGCCTGGCCCGCCTCGCCAAGGACACCAGCCAGGCCGCCGAGCGCCAGGAGCAGGCACAACAGGCGTGCACCGAAGGCCAGCGCACCATCGACACCTTGCTCGACCAGCAAAAACAGGTGGCCGAGCGCTTGCAGCGCATCGCCGGCGAACTTGAGCAAAGCACCCACCTGGCGCCGCTGAGCGACGCCTGGAGCGCCTATCGCGATCGTCTCCAACAACTGATGCTGATCGGCAATCGCCTGAACCAGGGCCAGGCCGAACTCGCCACCTTGGAACACAGCGCCGCCCGCGCCGCCGAAGAACTGGCCAGCCGCCGACAAGACCTCGAGGTGCTGTACAAGGAAGCGGGCGCCGAGCCCGACGCGGTGGCCGAACAGATCCAATTGCTCGGCAACCTGCTGCAAGACAACCGCAAGCAACTGCGCGCGTTCGAAGAACTGACCCGGCTATGGGCCAGTCAGCAAGAGCTGGACAAACGCGGCGCCGAGCTCGAACAACGCCAGCAACAAGCGTTGCAGGAACGTGACCGCTTGGTGCGTGAGGGCGGCGAAGCCAAGGCCGAACTGACCATTGCCGAGCAGGCCCTGACCGTGACCCGCGAACTGCTGGCACGCCAGCGCCTGGCCCGCAGCGAAAGCGTCGAGCAACTGCGCGCCCAGTTGCAGGCCAAGCAGCCCTGCCCGGTGTGCGGCAGCGTCAAGCATCCTTATCATCAACCCGAAGCCCTGCTGGAAAACCTCGGGCGCTTCGATGACTCCGAAGAGGCCAACGCCCGCAAAGCCGTCGAACTGCTCTATGAAAAAGTCATCGAGCTACGGGCGCAGTACAGCGGCGTCATGGCCCAGCTCAAGGAGCTCAAACAGCAGCAGGAACAGCTCGCCAGCCAGCAACAGGGCTTGGCGCCCAGCCTGGAAGCCCACCCGTTGTCGGCGCAACTGCTGGCCCAGGATTCGAGCAAGCGCGACGCCTGGCTGGCCCAGCAGAACAGCCAACTGCACCAGCACATCAGCCAGGACGAACAACGGCAAGCCGCCCTGCTGACCCTGCAGCAAGACGCCGCCCGGATGGGCCAGCGCCTGCGCGAGGCCGAAGTCGCCAGCCAACAGGCCTCACAGCACCTGGACAACCAGCAGCAAGCACTGGCCCGCGACCGCCAGCGCCTGGGCGAGGATTTGAGCCACTTCAGCACGCTGCTGCCGGCGGACACCTTGCAGGCGTTGCGCAGCGATCCCGCCGCGACCTTCTTGCAGCTCGACCAACAGATCGCCCAGCGCCTGGCGCAACTGGACCAGCAACGCGACGAACTGGGCGAACAGCTCCAGCGCCAGCAGACCCTGGAAAAAGAACAGGACCGCCAGCAGACTCGCGTCCAGCAACTGGAAGCGGCCCGCGTGCAATTCAGCACCTTGAGCGAGCAACAGCAGGCCGGCCAGGCAAAACTCGCGCAACTGCTCGGTGGGCACATCAGCGCCGAACACTGGCAGCAACAACTCGACCAGAGCCTCGAACAGACCCGGGAGGCCGAGGCAACGGCCAATCAGCAGTTGCAGCAATTGCGCAACAACCTCGTGCAACTGGCCGCCGAACTCAAGGCCCGCCAGGAACAGGCACAATCCCTGGACCATGAACTTCAGGCCCTGGATACGGGTATCGCGCAGTGGCGCAACGGCCATCCTGAACTGGACGATGCCGCCCTTCAAACCCTGCTCAGCCTGGCCGAACAACAGGTCAGCCAGTTGCGCCAGCGCTTGCTCAACAGCGAAAAAGCCATCGAACAGGCCCGCGTCCTGCTCACCGAACGCGAGCACCGCCTGCACAATCACCAGGCCCAGCACAACGGCAACCTGGCCGCCGAGCAACTCGCCGAAGCCCTCACCGAGCTGCAAGCGCAATTCTCCGCCAGTGAACAGCGTTGCGCCGAACTGCGCGCCGAACAGGCCGAGGATCAACGTCGGCAGAACGCCAACCAGGCCCTGGCCCAGCAGATCGACCAGGCCTACGCCGAATACCAGCGCTGGGCACGCCTCGATGCCCTGATCGGCTCGGCCACCGGTGATCGCTTCCGCAAGCTGGCCCAGGCGTACAACCTCGACCTGCTGGTGCACCACGCCAATGCCCAACTGCGGCAACTGGTGCGCCGCTACCGGCTCAAGCGCGGCGGCAGCATGCTCGGGCTGCTGGTGATGGACACGGAGATGGGCGATGAACTGCGCTCGGTGCATTCGTTGTCCGGCGGCGAAACCTTCCTGGTCTCCCTTGCCCTGGCACTGGGCCTGGCCTCGATGGCGTCCAGCACACTGAAGATCGAATCGCTGTTCATCGACGAAGGCTTCGGCAGTCTCGACCCCGAGTCGCTGCAACTGGCCATGGATGCCCTCGACGGCCTGCAGGCCCAGGGCCGCAAGGTTGCGGTGATATCCCATGTGCAGGAAATGCACGAGCGGATCCCGGTGCAGATCCAGGTGCGGCGCCAGGGCAACGGGTTGAGCACGGTGGAGGTGAAATGAGTCGTGCCACGCTCTACTCCTTCCGCCGTTGCCCCTATGCGATGCGGGCGCGCATGGCCTTGCGCTACAGCGCGGTCGAGGTGGCAATTGTCGAAGTCAGCCTGAAGGCCAAGCCCGCCGAGATGCTCGCCCTCTCCAGCAAAGGCACGGTGCCGGTGCTGCAAGTCGATAGCCGGGTGATCGATGAGAGTCTGGAGATCATGGGCTGGGCCTTGGACCTGCACGATCCGCAAGACTGGAGACTACGGGACGATCCCGAAGGCCAGGCGCTGACAGCGGCGTTGGTCGAGGAAAACGACCGAGTGTTCAAGCTTCACTTGAATCGCTACAAATACCCCGAACGCCATCCCGAATACTCGAAGGAACATTACCGTAGCGAGGGTGAAAATTATCTGCGCAGACTGGAGGCATTGCTTGAAGCCCGGCCCTTCCTGGCGGCGGAGCACCCGAGCCTGGCCGACGTGGCCGTGCTGCCCTTCATACGGCAGTTCGCCCATGTCGACCGCGACTGGTTTGCCCAGGCGCCCTACCCTCGGCTACAGGATTGGCTGCAGGGATTGCTCGAGTCAGAGCTGTTCGTGGCGATCATGGCCAAGTAACCATTTGCCCAGTTAGCGCACTTTTTGTGGCTAATGAGCTTCTATGGCTAAGAGGGGCTTTTGTGGCTAAGGGTTTTTTTGTGGCGAGGGAGCTTGCTCCCGCTGGGCTGCGCAGCAGCCCCCTTTTAGCGATTGCTACGCAATCGAGCGGGAGCAAGCTCCCTCGCCACAAAGGCAATCATGCAGCCCATTGCTATCTGAGCCAATCAGTCGCCCAACAAACTCAACAATCGCTCACGGGCGACTTCCAGCTCACCGGGAACGGGCTGGGCCGCCGAGACAATCGGGGTGGAATAGAGGAACAGCAGCATCACTGCCAGACGCATCGCCATGGTGTCGATCCTTATTGGTAAGGAGTCAATTAACGAGCGTCAAATTTAAACACATGGCCATGTGATATCACAACGGTGATTTTCAACCCAAGCACGAAGCCTGCGATCTTTTCTCTCCCCCGGGATCCGGGTAGGAAACGAAAAGATCGCAGGCTTCAAGGGTCAGCGGTGTTCAGTGTTGGGTCTTGTGGTCCAGCGCCGCATAGAAGTTGGCGCTTTGTTGCAGGTATTTCTCGGTGTAGCTCTGGGTGCGGTTTTTCTTGTCGCTGATCTCGATGCTGGCACTGGCCGGCAATGCCACGTTGGCGGAGATGGCGGAAGCGGCGATCACGGAAAAAAGATTCAGGTTCATGGCGGTAATCCTCGGATTCAGTTGGCTGATTTGCCCGGTGGGGCCGTGAAGCAAACTTACGCGCCGAGGCGTCTCGCCTTGAAATGCTTTGTAATACTAGCGACTATCAGTCTTGTTGATACAACGGCGAAGGCCCCTGAAATCGGGGCCTGAGCGTTATTGACGCACCAGGAATTTCACATCGCTTGGCGCATCCATGGGCAGTTTCTGAACGGTTTTGCCCAGCAGGCCGGTCTTTGGATCGCGCTCGATGACCACGATCTGGTTGCTTTTCTGATTGGCGACCAGGACGAATTTTTCGTTTGGATCAAGGCTGAACTCCCGGGGGTGATCACCCTCGACGGAGCGTCGCTGCAGTTCCTTCAAGGTGCCGGAGGTCGGGTCTACAGCGAACACCAGGATTTCGTTGGTGGTGCCACGGTTACTGACGTTCAAGAACTTGCCGTCCTTGGACGCATGCAACGCTGCCGCTGCCTTACCCGGCTGGGGTTTGCCGTCGGCCAGATCGACCAACTGGCGCTGGGTCAGGCGACCGTCCTGGTAATCGAATACCGCGACCTGGGCGGTCATCTCCATCGTCAACCAGGCATGCTTGCCATCGCCACTGAACAACAGATGGCGCGGCCCGCTGCCCGGCGGCAACTGCACGAAGGGCGGATCGGCAGGCGTCAACGGCAGTTCGGGGTTGGCCTTGGGGTTGTAGCGGTAGACAAACACCTTGTCCGCCCCCAAGTCATTGGCGAACACATAGTTGCCGTCTGGTGACGGCACCGCGGAATGCACATGAGCGGATTTCTGCCGCTCGGGATTGACCCGACTCGGCTGATGGCTGCCCGATTGGACCACTGGCGTCAGCTTGCCGTCCGCCCCCACCGGCACCACCACCAAGGTGCCGCCCGGGTTTTCCAGCACGGAATAGTTACTGACCAACAAATGCTGGCCGTCGTGGCTCAAACTCGAATGGGTCGGTTCGTTGCCCAGGGATTGCACTTGGCTGATCAGGCTGATGGCGTGGGTCTTTGGGTCGATGGCGTAGCTACTGACCTTGCCCACCGGGTCTTTTTGGCCCGGCCCGTTTTCGTTGACCACGAACAGCCGGGTCATGTCCTTGGACAGGGTCAGCCATGAAGGGTTGTCTGTCTTGATCACTTGCAACGGGTTGGCGGCGATCTGGCCGGTGCGGCTGTCGAACTGCAACCGGTAGATGCCTTGGCTCTGGCCCGCCGTGTAGGAGCCCACCAACAACTGGTGGCGCTCGCTGGTGTCGGCCTGGACGCCCATGGCGCCCACGCTGCCGGCCATCAACAAGGGCCAGAAACTACGCATCTTCATGATCGGAGTCCTCATCGTCGTGGCCGCTGGTCGCTTCCACGCATTCCAGGTGGTGATCGCCCGAATCGCTGGTAATGACCCAATGCTTCAGGGCTTTGTCGAAGGTCGCGGCCTGCATCTGCGCCGGGGTGAAACGCCAATGCTCAAGGGTGCGGCCGTTCATGCACTCGACGTGCAACTGATCTTGCTCGTCGAGGGAGAAATCGAATGCATGCAGCCCATCGATAATCAGCATGTCGCAATGTTCGAGGGCGTGCAGCAGGGTGTCGGTTACGGCAGTCATGGTGATCAGTCGGTCATTGGGAAAGTGCCATGATAACCCAATGTGGGAGTGGGCCTTGGGCCATAAGGTTCGAAAGCGGTGTTGCCTGACATATCGCTTTCGCGAGCAGGCTCGCTCCCACAGGAGATTGGTGATGAGCGTAAATCCCCTGTGGGAGCGAGCCTGCTCGCGATGAGGCCGGCACATTCAACTTGAATGTAACGACCTCACCGCAACCCTCAGAGCGCCTCGCGCCCCGGCACCCCATCCACCAACCGCTGGATCCCCAGCGGATTTGCGTTTTTCAGTGGTTCCGGCAGCAGGCTGTCCGGATAGTTCTGGAAGCACACCGGACGCAGGAAGCGATCGATCGCCAATGTACCCACCGAGGTGCCACGGGCATCGGACGTCGCCGGGTAAGGCCCGCCGTGCACCATCGAATCACACACCTCGACGCCGGTTGGATAACCGTTGAGCAAGATGCGGCCGACCTTCTGCTCCAGCAACGGCGTCAGTTCGCCGAACTGTTCGAAATCCGCCGGCTCGCCAATCATCGTCGCGGTGAGTTGGCCGTGCAGGCCGTTCAGCGCGGCGGTCAGTTGCGCCTGGTCGGCGACTTCGACAAATACCGTGGTCGGGCCGAACACCTCTTCTTGCAGCGCCTCGGCACCGTTGATCAACAGGCTGGCGTCGGCCTTGAACAACTGCGGCTGGGCCTGGTTGCCCTGTTGCTCGCGCCCGGCCAGGTGTTCGATGCCCGGGTGCGCCAGCAGCTTTTGCAGGCCCTTGCCGTAGCTTTGCAGCGTGCCGGCGTTGAGCATGGTCTGGGCAGACTGGTCGCCGATCAGCGCGGCCACCTGTTGGGTGAAGGCGGTGAACTGCGGCGAGCGAATGCCGATCACCAGGCCCGGGTTGGTACAGAATTGGCCGCAGCCCTGCACCACCGAGGCGGTCAAGTCGCGAGCGATGCTTTCGGCGCGGGTTTCCAGCGCCTGGGGCAACACGATCACCGGGTTGATGCTCGACATTTCGGCGAACACCGGAATCGGCTGGGGCCGTGCGGCCGCCATGTCGCACAGGGCACGCCCGCCCTTGAGGGAACCGGTGAAACCCACGGCCTGGATCGCCGGATGCTTGACCAGCCATTCGCCGACGCCACCGCCATAGATCATGTTGAACACACCGGCCGGCATCGCGGTTTTCTCGGCGGCGCGAATGATCGCGTCGGCGACGTGTTCTGCCGTGGCCATGTGGCCGCTGTGGGCCTTGAACACCACCGGGCAGCCGGCGGCCAGCGCCGCTGCGGTATCACCACCGGCGGTGGAAAACGCAAGGGGGAAGTTACTGGCGCCGAACACCGCCACCGGGCCGAGGCCGATGCGGTACTGACGCAGGTCCGGACGCGGCAGCGGCGTGCGCTCCGGCAAGGCGCGGTCAATGCGCGCGCCGTAGAAATCACCACGGCGCAGGACCTTGGCGAACAGACGCATCTGGCCGCTGGTACGCCCGCGCTCGCCCTGGATCCGCGCCGCTGGCAACGCGGTTTCACGGCAGACCACGGCGACGAAGTCATCGCCCAAGGCGTCCAGTTCATCGGCAATGGCTTCGAGGAACTCGGCCCGGCGCGCCGCACTCAGGCTGCGATAGGTCGGGTATGCCGTGGCAGCGGCCTTGGCAGCGGCATCGACTTCTTCGGCCGTGGCCTGGACGAATGCATGGGGCAAGGCCTCGCCGGTGCTGGCGGCGACGCTCTGCAGGCGGGTCTGGCCGGCCGCGCTGCGCGCCCCGCCGATGTAGTTGTGGCCAAGGATCTGGTTCATCGCAAGTCTCCTTTAAAGTGTGCCGATAGTACCCGGATTGAACACCGCGTCCACCGGGGCAATACCGTTGACCAGCGGCGCGCCGAACTCCGCCTGGCTGATTTCGAACACATCCCCCGGCTGGGTGCGGATGCCATCGGCGAACGACAGCGTCGCGGTGCCGAAGAAGTGTACGTGGACGTCCCCCGGGCGCAGGAACTGACTGTATTTGAAGTGGTGGAATTCCAGGTTTTCGAGGCTGTGGCACATGTTCGCCTCGCCGCTGAGGAATTCGTTCTGCCACAGCACTTCGCCGTTGCGCAGGATACGACTGGTCCCGGATAGATGTTGAGGCAGTTCACCCACGCGAAGTTCCGGGCCAAAGCTGCAACTGCGCAGTTTCGAATGGGCCAGGTACAGGTAATTCTTGCGCTCCATCACGTGGTCGGAAAACTCGTTGCCCACGGCAAAGCCCAGGCGATACGGCTTGCCATCGTGACCGATGACATACAGGCCGCTGACTTCAGGCTCTTCGCCAGCGTCTTCGGCGAACGGCGGCAACGGAAACGGCTGGCCCGGACGGACGACAATGCTGCCGTCGCCCTTGTAGAACCATTCCGGTTGCACACCGGCCTGCCCGGCCTGGGGCTTGCCGCCCTCCACGCCCCACTTGAAGATGCGCATGGTGTCGGTCATGGTCGCTTCGTCACCGGCCTGCTGGTGCATCTTGTCCCGGGCCGAGGCACTGCCCAGGTGGGTCAGGCCGGTGCCACTGACCAACAGGTGCGCCGGGTCCGGGTGATCCAGCGGCGGCAGGATGCGCAGCTCACCGAGCAACTGCGCGTAGTCATGGCTTGCACCCAGGCCCAGGCCGTTGACCTGCTGCTCAAGCTTCACACCCGCTTCGATGGCTGCCAGCGCCAGCTCGCGCACGGTGCCGGCGCCCTGCACTTCGCGCACTTGATCGCCCTCGACCACACCGACGCGGCGTTCGCCGTTACTCAATTCGAACTGAACTAAACGCATATCTTTCTCCTTGTACGCAAAACTTGAATTTGGTGCATTCCCTTGTGGGAGCGAGCTTGCTCGCGATAGCGGCCTCCCATTCAGCCGGGATGTTGACTGTCCGATCGCCATCGCGAGCAAGCTCGCTCCCACAGTTGATCGCAGTCATTTCAGGTACGTGTCGCTCCCCGGGCGCTGGCGGCAAACTGATCCGCCGGCAACACATGCTTGCGCTCCAGCAGGCGGTAGACCACGCCAGTCAACACCAAGCCAAACACCATCACACAGGACAGGAAATACAGCCCCGAAGCCAGGTTGCCGGTGTACTCCTTCAGCGCACCGATCACGAACGGACCAATGTAGCCACCCAGGTTGCCCACCGAGTTGATCAGCGCGATGCCCGCCGCCGCACTGGCGCCGGCAAAGAACCGTCCCGGCAAGGTCCAGAACACCGCAGTGCAGGAAAACAGCGCGAACGCCACCAGGCACAGCGCCGCCAATTGCAACACCGGCACCGACAACCAGGCGCTGAGGAACAGGCCGATGGCGCCCAGCACGTACAACACGGCCAGGTGACCGTAGCGGTCGTTCAAGCGGTCGGAACTGCGGGGAATGATCAGCAGGCCGACGATGCCGAAAATGTACGGCACCGACGACACGAAACCGGTCACCAGATCGCTGCCGCCGAACTGCTTGATCAGCGTCGGCAACCACAGGCCCAGGCCGTAGATGCTCAAGGTCACCGGCAGGTAGAACAGCGCCAGCAGCAACACACGCTTGTCCTTGAGGGCATGCAGCGGATTGCCATGGCGGGTCTGGCCGTATTCCTCCAGGTCTTTTTTCAGCTCACCGGCCAGCCAGTCCTTCTCGGCCTGGTCCATCCATTTCACTTGTTGCGGGCCATCCGGCAGGTAGCGCAGCACCGGCCAGGTCAACAGCACCGCCGGCAGACCGATGACAATGAACAGCCATTGCCAGCCGTGCAGGCCAAGGATCCCGTCCATGCCCAGCAAGCCGCCGGATACCGGGCCGGTGATCATCATCGCGATGGGTTGGGAGAGAATGAACAGCCCCAGGATCTTGCCGCGATGGCGCACCGGGAACCATTGGGTGATGTAGTACAGCACGCCCGGGAAGAACCCGGCTTCGGCCGCGCCCAGCAAGAAGCGCATCACATAGAAGCTATGGGGGCCTTGCACGAACGCCATGCCAATGGTGATGGCGCCCCAGGTAATCATGATCCGGGCGAACCAGCGCCGGGCACCGAAGCGCTCCAGCATCAGGTTGCTGGGGATTTCCAGCAGGAAATAACCGATGAAAAACAGCCCGGCGCCCAGGCCGTAGGCGGCGTCGCCGATGCCGATGTCGGCGCCCATGTGCAGCTTGGCAAAGCCCACCGCAGAGCGGTCTACGTAGGCGATCAGGTACAGCAGGATCAGGAAGGGAATCAGTTTGAGAGTGATGCGACGAATAAGCCGCAGTTCCTGGCTCATGGGACCGGTCTCCGATTGTTGTTGTTATAGAACCTCGGGGGATTTCTCTCGCGAATGACCGCCAGGACAATCCCTCCGTTGAATCGGACTATATAGTAATACTATTTACCCAACAACACTTCCAAACCGCACAAATTGCGCTTATGTTACGCTTCAGCTAGAACAATATAGTCATACAATAAGAGAATCGATCATGTCTGATAAGAAACCCTCCCTGCGCTCGGCCCAATGGTTTGGCACCGCCGACAAAAACGGCTTCATGTACCGCAGCTGGATGAAAAATCAGGGCATCGCCGACCATCAGTTCCACGGCAAGCCGATCATCGGTATCTGCAACACCTGGTCGGAGCTGACGCCGTGCAACGCGCACTTCCGGCAGATCGCCGAGCACGTCAAGCGTGGCGTGATCGAGGCCGGGGGGTTCCCGGTAGAGTTCCCGGTATTCTCCAACGGTGAATCGAACCTGCGGCCCACCGCCATGCTGACCCGCAACCTGGCAAGCATGGACGTGGAAGAGGCGATTCGTGGCAACCCGATCGACGGCGTGGTGCTGCTCACCGGTTGCGACAAGACCACCCCCGCCCTGCTGATGGGCGCCGCCAGTTGTGACGTACCGGCCATAGGCGTCACCGGCGGGCCAATGCTCAACGGCAAGCACAAGGGCCAGGACATTGGCTCCGGCACTGTGGTCTGGCAATTGAGCGAGCAGGTCAAGGCCGGCACCATCACCATTGACGACTTCCTCGCGGCCGAGGGCGGCATGTCCCGCTCGGCCGGTACCTGCAACACCATGGGCACGGCCTCGACCATGGCCTGCATGGCTGAAGCCCTCGGCACTTCCCTGCCCCACAACGCGGCGATTCCGGCCGTGGACGCCCGCCGTTATGTATTGGCCCATATGTCCGGCATGCGTGCGGTGGAAATGGTCCGTGAAGACCTGAAACTGTCGAAGATCCTGACCAAGGAAGCCTTCGAAAACGCCATTCGTGTCAACGCGGCCATCGGCGGCTCGACCAACGCGGTGATCCACCTCAAGGCCATTGCCGGACGCATCGGCGTGCAACTGGACCTGGACGATTGGACCCGCATCGGTCGCGGCATGCCGACCATCGTCGACCTGCAGCCGTCCGGGCGCTTCCTGATGGAAGAGTTCTACTACGCCGGCGGTTTGCCCGCCGTGCTGCGTCGCCTGGGGGAAGCCAACCGGATCCCTCACCCGAACGCGCTGACGGTCAACGGCAAGAGCCTCGGCGACAACACCAAGGACGCGCCGATCTACGGCCAGGATGAAGTCATCCGCCCCCTCGACTACCCGATCCGCGCCGACGGTGGTATCTGCGTACTGCGGGGTAACCTGGCGCCCCTCGGCGCGGTGCTCAAGCCATCCGCCGCCACGCCTGAGTTGATGCAGCATCGCGGCCGTGCGGTGGTGTTCGAAAACTTCGACGAGTACAAGGCACGGATCAACGACCCCGAGCTCGATGTGGACGCCGACTCGATCCTGGTGATGAAAAACTGCGGGCCGAAGGGTTATCCGGGCATGGCTGAAGTGGGCAACATGGGCCTGCCGGCCAAGCTGCTGGCCCAGGGCGTGACGGACATGGTGCGTATTTCGGACGCGCGCATGAGTGGCACCGCCTACGGCACCGTCGTCCTGCACGTGGCGCCGGAAGCCGCAGCCGGCGGGCCTCTGGCCGCCGTGAAGGAAGGCGACTGGATCGAACTCGATTGCGCCAGCGGCCGCCTGCACCTGGACATCCCGGACGCCGAACTCGCCGCGCGCCTGGCCGACCTCGCGCCACCGCAACAGCTATTGGTGGGCGGCTACCGCCAGTTGTACATTGACCATGTGCTGCAAGCGGACCAGGGCTGCGACTTCGACTTCCTGGTGGGTTGTCGCGGCGCCGAGGTGCCGCGTCACTCTCACTGATCCAGGTCTCCCTTATGGGAGCAAGCTTTGTGAGAGCAAATTTTGTGGGAGCTGAGCTTTTGTGGGAGCTGAGCTTGCTCGCGATAGCGGTGTAACAGACAACAGAGATGTTGACTGGAAGTGCCTCATCGCGAGCAAGCTCAGCTCCCACAAAGACTCTTCATCTGCATCAAAAACTCGCACTAGCGACCCGCCATCGCCGCGCCTGCTATCATGCGCAACACCCCCCTCGCACAGGATCGCGCCGCGTCCCATGGATTACCGCAAACCCTCCGACCGCAAAAGCATGCATGCGCGCATCGTCCAGGAACTGGGCATGCAGATCGTCTCCGGGCGCTTCAAGCCGGACGATAAATTGCCCGCCGAAGCCCTGTTGTGCGAAGAGTATGCGGTCAGCCGCCCGGTGCTGCGCGAAGCCACCCGGGTACTGGTCGCCAAGGGGCTGGTGTATTCGCGCCCGCGCGTGGGCACGGTGGTCAAGGCCCGCCGGGAATGGCACATGCTCGACCCGGACGTGCTGCACTGGTTGATGCAAAGCAGCCCGCAGAATGAGTTCTTCGGCCTGCTCACCAGCGTGCGCAGCATCATCGAACCCGCCGCCGCCGCCCTCGCCGCCCAGTTCGCCACCGACGACGACATCGCCGCCATCAGCGAAGCCTACCAGCGCATGGAAGCGGCCCCGACGCCCGAAGCGTTGCTGCAACCGGACCTGGACTTCCACAGTCGTATTGCCGACGCCACTCACAACGACCTGCTCGCCAATCTATGCAACATGTTGTCCGTGGCCATCGCCGAAGCCCTCAAGCACTCCAACCAGCGGCCCAACCTGCATGAACTGGCGATGCCGCGGCACAAGGCGATCCTCACCGCCATCGAGAACCGCGACGCCCTCGGCGCGCGCCATGCGACCCTGGTGCAACTGGACGATGCCCGCAGCGCCTTGAACGTGGTGCTGGGCAGCGATCCCGACCAAGCCTGACACCACCCGCCCCAAGCGGGTGGTATCTATATACCGCACACAGAGGACGGGAATCCCGACACTTGACCCTCGTCGTCACTCCGACGGCCATGCGTTCAAGAAAAGGAATTCTTATGACCTCGCTATCCCCAGCCGACAGCGTTTCTGCGCTTGAAGAAATCAGCAGCCAGCTCTTCGCCGACCGCCCGACCTTCGAGCAGGTCGTACAGCACATGCTTGAGCAGGCACTCAAGGAAAAATACCCCGAACTGACCATCGACCTCTCCAAGACCCGTCTCGCGGTCCCGAATGCAGCCGCCAAAGGCTGGAACTTCCAGCCCTTCATGCCGTTGGTGCTCGATTACCTGGCCCTCGGCACGCCCGTCGATTTCAGTCCCCAGGGCGCGCTTGACTGCTATCTTTCCGACTCGCCCCCCAGCCGCCTGTGGTCGGGCAATAGACGGCTGGACGTAACGGTTGTCGAAATATGCTTGCTTGAATTGCCCTGGATCGTCCCGATCGGATTGGAAGATGCGCTGACCCGTTATTGGAATGGCGACATCCGCACGACCGCCCTGAGCGAAACCACCCTGCGCATCAGCCGCTGGCGATGCCTCAGCGACACCCTCAGAAACGCCTTGCATATTCGCCGGCTGCAACAACCCGGCTTGAGCGTACCGGCACGCCAAGCCCTGGACCAGATCGTTCGGTGGCCGGAGCGCGCCCAGCGTTTCCAGGCCAACGCCTCGCCTGTCTATGCCTATGGCCTGAAACACACGGTCACCCGTGGTTCCACCACCACCGAGCTGCCAGGCACCGATGTCCTGCTGGCTCATTACACCGAATATGGACTCACTCTCCTGCTGTGCAGCCCGGGTGGCACCGTACAGCCCTTCGAATCGATGGACGCGGTCATTCGCTATCGAGGTGAACAGATCGCCAAGCGCTACGTGGTCGACACGGTCACTTGCCAACGCTACGAGCTCGCCGGTGATGCCTTCGAAGCCCAGGCCGTCATGATACTGGGACAGCAATTGGCTGATCTGCGGGCCATGCAATTGCCTGCCCGGATCGGCCTGGCAGAGCTCAAGGCGCTGTACAGCGAATTGAGCGACCCGAGCCGCTACCTCCGCGATCTCCCAGGTCTGACGCCGCAAACATCGACTCGACTGGTCGCGCTACGGCCCGAGTGGTTGAAAACTGCATCGTCGACCGATGAGGCAAACTTCAGGCGCGCCACCCTGGCGCTGGCCAGTGCCACGAACAATGCATCAGAGCAAACCGATATCACCGACATCAACGCTTATACCGTCGACGCGCTGCTCACGGAGATGGAGAAAATCAACGACAGCAGCCCGAACAAGGTTTCCACAAGCCAGTTCCACCCCGACGACGTCGAGTTGATCTTCACCGTTTCCGCTGGGTTTCCCGGGACCGCCGGTATCAGCGAAAAAAGAACCCTGAGCCTGACGCAACTGGCCATCGCCAATCTGGTCGGCCGCCCAAGCGGGCACCTGAACATCCGTCATCGCAAGGGCTTGGCACTGCCTGCCTGGCTGACCCAGGCACTCATCACCGACAAAAACGGATTGATCGAACGGGTCGACATCGGTGCGACCTATCCTGAGTACCTGCGCGAAGAGTTGATGGGCGACTCGCCCCAGGCCCAGAAACATCAGCAGGTATTCGCCGAACAGGTCTCGGCGCAGTTGCCGCTCCAGGCGCTGCAGCAAATGCTGAACAACGAACATGGCATGTCCCGCCAAGGGCTGCGGTTCATCGAAGCCTTGCTGCAACCCGACGCCGAAGACCGCCAGGTCGAGGGGCGCCCCGTCGTCATCCGGCACCTGGCCTTCCTGCGCCAGCCCCAGGCCCAACCCGATATCGTGAATAACATGTTCATTGTCGAGGCGAAAGACGCTAAAACCGGGCCGCACCTATTGTATCGCCCGCTGTGCACGCCTTCGCTGATGGAGTTTGCAACGCAGCAGGCGCTGCTGCAGGCCATCGCCACGGCCGGTGACGTGCAAAAAAGCGTCCTGATCTGGATGTCTGATGCCGCCCGGCCGGTGTATGCCAACGGTGGGTTCAAGGAACCGCATATTGTGCGCTTCCTCCAGGGCGACGAATTTACCGCGCCGGAAAAACCCGCCCCTGCTACGCTAGCCACCGGCGGCGGCAACGAGGAATTGCTGCAATACCTGAACAACGGCCAGTTGCTGCAGTACCTGTATGGCTGCAACGCAAAGGCGCTGGTCACCCAGGCCGACCGCAACTTAGTCTCCAACAGCGAAAGCCGCTGGGCGATGTTGCTCGAAGGCGGCGGTCTGCTGTTCAACACGCTGCTGTTTCCCTTGCTGCGCGGTCCGGCCATGGCCATTGCCTGGTTATGGAGCCTGATGGCCAGTGCCAGCCATGACATCCCGGCCCTGGCCAGCGAAGACCCGGCAACACGGGAAAGCGCTTTCGTCGACTTTTTGGTCAACCTGGCCCTGCTGACGAGCCACTTGTCCTCGATCCCTGCTCCGTCTCGTGCACCCATCGCCGAATCCCTCAAGGAGCAGGCGATGCGCCCCCCAGCCCCACGCGTCATTGCCGAGCAATGGCCGGCGCCGGCGAAGCCTGGCATCCAGGAGGGGGCTGTCGCCCTGCCGGACGCGCACGCCAATGACCAGGGCCAAATCCTGGACTTGAGTTTCACCAGCGCCCACCATCGCCTGACGCCGGAACAACGCACTCAATTGCGAAACATGGAAGTGCCGCGCCCCAAGACTCTGCCCGAGCCCTACCGCGTGGGCGCTTTCAAGGGGCTGTATGTGATCGACAGCAAATGGCATGCCTTGATAGACGGAAGACTGTTTCGAGTCATACCGGAGACACAAGGCAACAAGGTCGTCGTCAGGATCGTTGACCCACTCGACCCGTTCACCCTGGGCCCGCAGTTGCAATCGGACGGCCAGGGCAACTGGTCCATGGACCTGGGTTTGCGCCTGCGAGGAGGCATGCCACCCAAGCGCATCGCTGAACAGCGGCGGCTCAAGGACCAGAGAAGGAAGGAGCTGCTCGATGACTTGGCCGGCTTCGCGCTCCAACAACCCAAGCAACATGCGGCGGTGAGCGTTGCTGAACAGGTACTGAAGAAAGTCGAAGAGGGCAGCACCTACACTGAAGCGCAGCGCGCGCCTAAACGTCAAACCCTTTACACGCTGCTCGAACAGCAGGTCGACATTCGCCGCAAACTGCTCGACAGCATGCCCGAACGCGACGAGCTGAAGATAAGCTTGCCTGCTGACCGCGTCCGTGAGCTGATGGGCGATGTAGCCGGCTACGCGAGCATCGCCTCTGAAGCAACCGCTTCGGAATATCAAGCGCTCAACGACGAAAACTCGCGCCTTTTACCTCCCACGCCCGAGGTATTGCTCAATCACACAGAAAGCTACTTTGACTACCTCAAGAAAACAATCGACATCAACAGTCGGCGAATCCGTTGGTTGGAGCTCAGCGAGGAGTACCTGGAGAAACTGTTGAATCAGGGTTCCGCAGGCGCCAAGGTGTATGAGCAACTGACAAAAGGTCGCCCCTTGGATGCAGTAAACTCAATCACTGCCAAATCCCTGCAAATGAGCACGCTCAATTTATTGTCACTCAAAAATTCCGGCGGCCTGTCTGACTACATGTACCGGGTTTTTCGGCCGCTTGGAAAGCAGGTACATACTCACGCCGAGCTGCATACCTACGAGCTGACTCCATCGGAAGAGCTGCAAGTCCTGGAAAGCCTGAGCGAGCAGTACGCCAGGGCCCTGGACCATTTGCAGGGCATGAGAACCCTCTATCCCGACGATATAAACCAACCCTACTTCAACCAACTGACCGAGTTGATGGAAAGCCTGTATCAGGACGCCTCCAGCAAACTGGCCATCGAAGTCAAGCCCGAGCCGGAACCGGAGCGCCGCATACGCCCACCGAAACGTCCCAAGGCGGCCGAGGGGCGCCCGCAGAAAAAAGTGATCAAGACTCGCAACAACGGGGTTTTGATCGGCGATTTCAAACCGGCCGGCACCCGCCTGCCGATAGATGTCGTCGAGCTGCGCGCGGATAACAATAAGGACGTCGCCATCTATTCGCTCCATGAGGATGTGTGGGACCCCGTCGATGTGCGTCAACCGGAGCCTGCCGCTGCGTCAGTACCCGCTCCAGCACCCAGAACGCGGCGTGTCGAAACGATAAGCCGCGATGCGCGCAAATTGCTCGGTCAACTGGATCAGCGGTTGCGCCGCGCCGAAGATTACAAAACGCGCTGCCGTTATCCCCAGGAAATCGAGGAGATCCTGAACAATGAGGCGAGCCGATTCCGCGCCCTGTCCGACGAACTCGACAACGCCATCGCAAGCTCACAAACGCCACGCACCCCGGAAGATGGGGCGCTGCGCACCCAACTGACGGATGCGATTACCCGGCTGACCAACCGGGGCAGCGCCCTGCGCACCGAGCTGAGCCTGAGTTTGCCGCCCACCGACGGCAACCTGCGCTACCTGTTCGAAAAAAACCTGATACAGGTCGCACGACTGGGCGAACGCAAGGCCTTGACAGGGGCCCGCAAGGATTTTCTCCAGGAATACGCCGTCAACGACCGTGATGGTTTCCCCATCTGGTATGCACATTTTCATTATGAAGCGGTGGACACGCCGAAAGCCGACTACAGCGTTGCACACCTCAAGACCAAGGCGCAGCGTCGAGAGCACTATCATTCGCTGCTCGCCAAGGCTAACAACCCCTACGCAGTGATCGATGTGCACCGTGGACAGATCGGCCGCTCATTGGCCCAGGGCAAGTTTCTACCGTTGGCGCCATGACCAAGGCACATGGAAACCTGTGGGAGCGAGCCCGCTCGCGATGGCGGATGGACATTCAACACCTTCATTGACTGTCACACCGCTATCGCGAGCAAGCTCGCTCCCACCTCAGTTCGCCACCTGGGCTGCGCTGAAGGTTCTGCCATCGATCAATGGGCGAACAGTGAATTGCCCTTCTGCCCCGCCAGCTTCTCAGGTTGGATCAGCAACCGCGCCAGCGCCGGCAGCAGCCACAGCGCACCAAACATGTTCCACAGCAACATGAACGTCAGCATCAAGCCCATGTCGGCCTGGAACTTGATCGCCGAGAAGATCCAGGTGCACACGCCAATCGCCAGGCACAGGCCGGTGAACAACACGGCTTTACCGGTGGATTTCAGCGTCTGGTAGTAAGCCTCCTGCAACGCCAAGCCGGCGCGCAGGAAACTTTCCAGGCGGCTGTAGATGTAGATGCCGTAGTCCACGCCAATCCCCACCCCAAGCGCCACGACGGGCAAGGTCGCGACCTTCACGCCAATGCCCATGAAGGCCATCAGAGCGTTGCCCAGCACCGAGGTCAGCACCAGCGGCAGCACGATGCACAGCGTCGCCGCCCAGGAACGGAAGGTGATCATGCACATGGTCGCCACGCAGATGTACACCAGGATCAGGATGGTCAGTTCCGATTCCTTGATCACCTCGTTGGTGGCCGCCTCGATGCCGGCGTTGCCGGCGGCAAGGATGAATTCCAGGCCATCGCGGTTGTTGTCCTTGGCAAAGTCCTGCACCGCCTTCACCGCGCGGTCCAGGGTCTCGGCCTTGTGATCGTTGAGGAACACCAGCACCGGCGCCAGGGAACAGCTGTTGTTGTACAGGCCATCGGCCCGGGCGATGGAGTTGTTCAGCACGTCAGGGTTGCGCGACAAGGTCTCCCATTTCAGGTTGCCCTCGTTCATGCCCTTGATCATTTGCTTGGACACGGTCACCAGGGAAATCGCCGACTGCACGCCCTCGGTGTTCTGCATCTTCCACATCAGCTCGTCAATCGGCGCCATGGCCTCATAGCGCGAGCAGCCTTCGGCCTTGGTCTTGACCATCACCACCAGCACATCGGAACTGGTGGAGTAATTGCTGATGATGAAGTTGTTGTCCTGGTTGTAGCGTGAGTCCGGACGCAGTTCCGGCGCGCCCTGGTCCAGGTCGCCGATCTTCAGGTTCTGGCTGTACCAGAGGCCACCGCCAAAGGCGATCACCGCCAGGGCAATGGACACCGGTGCGACCTTGGCGCTGGCGAAACTCGACAGCAGGCGCCAGAACGGGTGTTCACGGGTCGCGTCTTTCTTGCTGCGCTCGACCGCCCGCTTGCTGATGCCGACGTAGGAGATCGCTACCGGCAGCAGGATCAGGTTGGTGAACACGATGCCCGCCCCGCCGATGGAGGCGCCGATGGCCAGTTCACGGATCACGCCGATGTCGATGATCAGCAAGGTGATGAAGCCCACGGCGTCCGCCAGGATCGCGATCATCCCCGGCAGGAACAACTGGCGGAAGGTACGCCGCGCCGCCGTCAGGGCATTGTCCGCCTCGCTGGACTGCAAGGCGATGCCGTTGATCTTCTGCACGCCATGGGAAATGCCGATGGCGAAGATCAGGAACGGCACCAGCATCGAGTAGGGATCCAGGCCAAAACCGGCCGCATGCATCAGCCCCAATTGCCAGACCACCGCCACCAGGGTGGTGCTCAACACCGCAACGGTGCTGCGCATGCAGTTGGTGAACCAGTACAGCAGGATCAAAGTGATGACGAAGGCCACGCCGAAGAACAGCACCACCATGACCAGGCCGTCGATCAGGTCACCCACTTTCTTGGCGAAGCCAACGATATGGATCTGCACATTCGGGTTCTGGGCTTCGAACTTGTTGCGAATCTTGTCTTCAAGCTCGTGGGAGAACTTGCGATAGTCGAGGGCAAGCAGCTTGCCCTGGTCCTGCGGGTCGGGGTAGGACTCCAGCAACGGAATGTCGATAATGCTCGACTTGAAATCGTTAGCCACCAGGCGCCCAACCTGGCCTGACTTGAGCACGTTGTTGCGCAGCAGGTCGAGGCTGTCGGCCGAGCCGTTATAGCTCTGGGGAATCACCTCGCCACCAGCAAAGCCCTCCTCCGTCACTTCGGTCCAACGCACGCTGGGGCTCCACAACGACTTGAGCCCGGAACGGTCGACACCGGAAATGTAGAACACCTCGTCATGGATCTGGCGCAGGGTCTCCATGTAGTCCTTGGAGAAAATATCGCCGTTGGTGGCTTCCACGGAAATGCGCACCGTGTTGCCCAGGTTCGCCAGGTCGTTGCGGTGCTCAAGCATCTTCTCGATAAAAGGATGCTCGAGGGGAATCATTTTTTCGAAACTGGTGGAGGGCCGGATCAGCGTGGCCTGCCAGAACAGGAAAACGCTGACCAGCAGGCAAATGACGATCACTGCCGGGCGGTTGTTGAAAATCAGGCGCTCGAGAAACGTCGCCTTGTCTTGGTGATGACTGCTCATGGGGTCCGCCTTCTTGTTTTTATGCCCGTCTCGCAGGCCTGACTCATTTGCTCAGTTCAGCGCCAGTGGACGTGGTGGCACGCACGCCGCCTTGCCCTGCCAGGATCAGGTTGCCATTGCCTGCCGCCGTGACGGCCGCCACGGAGATTCGGTCCGGGCGGTTGAACACGCTGAAGGTCTCGCCGTCGTCGGTACTGCGTACCACGCTGCCGCCGTTGCCGACAATCACGATGGAACCGTCCGCCAGCAACGTGGCGCCGGACAGGCCGAACTCCAGCGTTCCACGGGCGGCCTTGAGCTCGACTTGCTCCCAGGTGCCGCCAAAATCGGTGGAACGGTACAGGTTGCCGCGCAAGCCGTAGGCCAGCAGCGTCGAAGGCTGGGCGGTACCGATGACACCGAACAGCGAGCCTTCGTACGGGCCTTCGACCTTTTCCCAGGTCTGGCCCCAGTCGGCGGAGCGGAACATGCTGCCGGCCTCGCCGACAATGAACAGCCCGGCGTCTTTCACGGCCGCGATGGCATTGAGGTGGAACTGGTCTTCGTTTTCGAGGCGGTCGCTGGCGTCTTCCCAGAGCTTGCCGCCGTCGGTGGTCTCGTACAACGCGCCATACGCACCCACGGCAAAACCATTGCCGGCGTCCTTGAACCAGACATCCAACAGCGGCGCTTCACGGGTGAGGTCTTCGAATTGCTTGGTCCAGGTGCTGCCGCCGTCATCGCTGGCGAGGATCTGCGCGTCGTGCCCCACCGCCCAGCCGTGCTTGTCGTCAACGAAAAAGACTGCAGTGAGCAACTGGCGGGTCGGCACCTTGGCCTGGGTCCAGGACGTGCCCTGGTCATCGGAATAGACGATGTGCCCCCGATCACCGACCGCCACCAGGCGCTGCCCGGCATGGGCCACATCGAGCATCAGGGTTTTGCTGGCCTTGGCCGATTCGACGGAATAGATGACATCGGACGTCGACGCCGCAACGGCCATCACCGGTGCCGACAACACCGCAGAGCCCAGCAGCGACAGCGCCGAAGCCAGCAGCGCGACTCTGCGCAGCAGCGGCGGCCGGCAGCGGCCCACAGCCATGACAGGCTCATTCATAGACCTTTCCCCCATTATTATTGTTATGGCTTGGTACGTTGCCAGTCCTGGAGCATAGTCCTGAAACCTGCAATCTAGAGCCACTTCGGAAGCTGGCGTTATCCTATCGGGCTTTCGAAAGGTCTGACAATCGACGCCGCGTTATCTTTTGTTAACCGGGGGATAACGGGAAGGGGTGAATCAGAAGATATTCGTGAAAATGATGACTGTGGCGAGGGAGCTTGCTCCCGCTGGCCTGCGAAGCAGGCCTGATCTTGATTCGTTTCGCCAGTGAAGGCACGTAAACCAAGAAAAGGGAGTCCTTCGGCCTCCAGCGGGAGCAAGCTCCCTCGCCACAAAAGGCAATGCGAAGCCCGGTCAAGCCAGGCTCTTGCTCACCACCTCGAACACATCGGCCGACAGCCCGCCGGACGCGAGGATGCGTTCCAGTTCGGCTTTCATCAGGGCCTGGCGGGCGCTGTCGTATTTGCGCCAGCGGGTCAGCGGGGCCAGTTGTCGCGAGGCGATCTGCGGGTTGAAGCCATTGAGCTGGATGACCAGGTCCGCCAGGAAGCGATAACCGGAGCCGTCAGCGGCGTGGAAGTTGATCAGGTTCTGCCCGGCAAACGCACCGATCAGGGCCCGCACCTTGTTCGGGTTCTTGATGTTGAACGCCGGGTGCTCCATGAGCGCCTTGACCCGTGCCAGTCCACCCGGCAATGGGCTGCCGGCCTGGACGCTGAACCACTGGTCCATGACCAGCGGGTTGCCCTTGAAGTTTTCCGCGAACACGTCCAGTGCCTTGGCCTTCTCGGTCTCGAATGGCGAGTTGACCAGCACCGCCAGCGCGGTCAGGCGCTCGGTCATGTTGTCGGCGGTGTCGAATTGATCCAGGGTCGCGCTCAGCACCTCAGGCTTGTCGGTCAGCATCAGATACGACAACGCAATATTTTGCAGCGCGCGGCGGGCGAAATGCTCGGCCTCGGCCACGTATGGCGTGCGTTTCGACAGGTCGCGATTGGCTTCATAACGCTGCCACAGGCCTTCGAACAGGTTCTCGGCCAATTGTTGGCGGGCGAACTCACGGGCGACGTGGATCGCCTCGACGTCGGCCACTTCGCTGATTTCCGTCAGGTAGGCTTCGCTTGGCAGCGAGAGCATTTCCGCGACCATGGCCTGGTCCAGGGATTCGTCCGACAGTACGCTGCGCAGCGCACTGACCAGGCGCGGATCCAGCGTCAGGCTGGCGCCCTGCTGATGCTGGGCGATCAGTTCCTGCAACACCTGCACCGACAACTGCTGGCCGGCGTCCCACCGGTTGAAGCCGTCGCTGTCGTGTTGCATCAGGAACATCAACTGGTCGCGGTTGTACGGGAAGCTCAGTTTCACTGGCGCCGAGAACCCACGCAGCAACGAAGGCAGGGGCTGTTCAGGGATATCGACGAAGGTGAAGGTCTGCTCGGCCTCGGTCACCGAGATCACCCGGGACGTACCGTCTGCCGCCGCTTCACCGGCCAGGCGCAACGGGATCTCGGCGCCCTGGCGGTCCAGCAGGCCAAGCTCCACGGGAATCACGAACGGCAGTTTTTCCATCTTGTCCGGGGTCGGCGGGCAGCTCTGGCGGAAGGTCAGGCTGTAGGTCTTGGCGGCGGCGTCATAGGACTCGCTCACCGCCAGCCGTGGCGTACCGGCCTGGCTGTACCAGCGCTTGAACTGGGTCAGGTCGACGCCATTGGCATCTTCCATGGCCTTGATGAAATCGTCACAGGTCACGGCCTGGCCGTCGTGGCGCTCGAAGTATAGGTCGCTGCCCTTGCGGAAACCCTCAGGCCCCAGCAGGGTGTGGATCATGCCGACCACTTCCGAGCCCTTCTCGTACACCGTCAGGGTGTAGAAGTTGGAAATCTCGATAAAGCTGTCCGGACGCACCGGGTGGGCCATGGGGCCGGCGTCTTCGGCGAACTGGAGGGTGCGCAGGTACGCGACGTCCTGGATGCGCTTGACGGTGGCGGATTTCATGTCCGCCGAGAACCCGGCGTCGCGGAACACCGTGAAGCCTTCCTTGAGCGACAGTTGGAACCAGTCGCGGCAGGTCACGCGGTTGCCCGACCAGTTGTGGAAATACTCGTGGGCAACGATCGCTTCGACCCGCTGGTGGGCGGCATCGGTGGCGGTTTCGGCGCGGGCCAGCACGGCGCTGGAGTTGAAGATGTTGAGGCCCTTGTTCTCCATGGCGCCCATGTTGAAATCGTTGACCGCGACGATCATGAAGATGTCCAGGTCGTACTCTCGCCCGTACACCTCTTCGTCCCAGCGCATCGACTTCTTCAGGCTGGTCATGGCGTGCTGGCACTTGTCGATGTTTTCCGGCTCGACATAGATGCGCAGCGCCACGGTGCGCTCGCTCAGGGTGGTGAACGTGTCTTCGACACACCACAGGTCACCGGCCACCAGGGCAAACAGGTAGGCCGGTTTCTTGAACGGGTCTTCCCAGGTCGCCCAGTGCCGGCCGTCTTCGCCAGGGCCGCTGGCAATCGGGTTGCCGTTGGACAGCAGCACCGGATAGCTGTGCTGCTCGGCCACCACGGTGGTGGTGAACTTGCTCATCACGTCCGGGCGGTCGAGGTAATAAGTGATCTTGCGGAACCCTTCGGCCTCGCACTGGGTGCAGAACATGCTGCCGGACTTGTACAGGCCTTCCAGGGCGGTGTTGGTTTCCGGGTGAATCCGCACGGTGGTGTCGAGCGTAAAGGCCTGGGCCTTGGGGTGCACGGTCAGGTGACTGTCGTCCAACTGATAGTCGCTCGGGCCCAGGTCGGCATCGTCGAGCTTGAGCGAGACCAGTTTCAGGTGCTGGCCATCGAGCACCAGCGGCGGCAGCCCGGCGCCGCGCTCGGGGTTGCGGCGCATCACCAGTTGCGCATGGACCAGGCTGTGGTCCTCGAACAACTCGAAGGTCAGGTGTGTTTCGTCGATCAGGTACTCGGGGGCCTGATAATCCTTGAGGTAAATCATCTTCGGTTGTTCGGTGCGAATGGGTCGAATCCTTCTACTGATGCACGGCGAGCTGGTAGGCCGTGTATTTACGAATGTTGATCACGCCGGTGTCGAAAATCAGGTACTGGCCCTTGATCCCCAGCAGCGTGCCCTCGGCGATCGGGTTCTTGTCCAGATTGAAGCTGACGATCTTGGTCGGGTATTGCTCCACCGGATAACGGATCTCGATGGGTTCGACGTCCGCTATGGTCTGGATCGCTTGCAGGCCGAATCGTTCCTGCAAGCCCTGCAATCCCTGGGCGCAGCTGTCGAACAGCGCGTCGCGGATCGCGGGCAGATCCACCGCCGCCGCGTCGCCCTTGAGCAAGGCACGCCAGTTGGTCTTGTCCGCCACCTGGCTGCGAAACAGGTCTTCGACGAAGCCCGACTGTTGGCGGGTGGCGACCCGCAGGATCGGCAATGCCTGGCTCGCGCCCTGGTCCAGCCAGCGGGTCGGCAACTGCGTGGCACGGGTGATGCCGACTTTCACGCCCGAGGAGTTGGCCAGGTAGACCACATGATCGGTCATGCAGAACTGCTCGCCCCAGGCCGGATCACGGCACGTGCCCGCATCGAAATGGCAACGCTCGGGGCTCATGATGCACAGGTCGCACTGGGCCAGCTTGGTCATGCACGGGTAGCAATAACCCTGGCTGAAGCTGGTCTTGGTCCGGCGCCCGCAATGGGTGCAGTGGATCGCACCGAGGTATTCCAGGCGGATCGTGCTGCCGATCAACGGATTGACCGGCACCTCGACCTCGCCCAGGCGAAAGGCGTATTGAACGGTCGGCCCGTCAAGGCGCGCCGACATCTTGCTGATTGCACCGCGGCCAATCTCGATCAATGGATGGCGTCCGACTTGAACAGGATATTTGGCACTTCGGTGGCTTTCGACTGGCACTCCTGCGGGCCCATGTAGCCGGTGCGCTCTTCTTCGGGCAGGTTCTGGATTTCCCAGGCGATCATCGCCTGCAAGGACAGTTCGCGCTGCTCGGCGGTGAGCTTGTTGCCATCGGCCCATTTACCGATTTCCACGGCCAGTTTCAGGCTCCGGTAGATATCAGGCGTGATGTTCTGGATCATTTCGTTGAAGGAAGACATGGGTTCTCCGCGCAATCGCGCATTCTCAAAAGACACAGGCGCCGGTCAAAGGGCCATTTTACGGCGAGCGAACAGCCCGCCCAACAACCCAGTGAAGCAGCCGACGAGCAGCCCGCCGACGTGGGCCGCGTTGGCGATCTCACCAAAACCGATCAGCGAAACCAGCCCCGACAGGCACAGCAGCAACCACACCAGCATCATCACCAGCACCCCGCGGGGCAAGTGATACGCCGGGTTCGGTGCGAGCAGTTGGTAGCTCCAGCAATGGCCCAGCAGGCCGTACAACACCCCGGACAACCCGCCGAACAGCGTCGCACCGCTGAAAAAGTACTGGGCGAAATTGGAGACCAGGCTGAACAGCAATGTCAGCCCTAATAAGTTGATGCCACCCTGGCGCGCTTCGATCCGCCGCCCCAGCTCCCAATACCACATGCCGTTCATGGCGATGTGCAGGAAACCGAAGTGGATCAGCATCGGCGTCACCAGGCGCCACCACTGCCCCGCCGCCAGGCTGTCGGCCAATGGCGTGAACT
The DNA here is from genome assembly GCF_023701885.1 of Pseudomonas sp. CG7. Taxonomy (NCBI): domain Bacteria; kingdom Pseudomonadati; phylum Pseudomonadota; class Gammaproteobacteria; order Pseudomonadales; family Pseudomonadaceae; genus Pseudomonas; species Pseudomonas sp. CG7. The sequence continues at coordinate 28,338 of NZ_JABAEE010000051.1, forward strand.
GGATGTAGTCGCCAACGACGCGGAACTCGAGGAAGGTCAGCCAGCGCAGGGTCTCTAGATTATCTCCCAGCAGGGTGACCGCGCTGACGATCAGGCTCAGCAACAGCACCACGGCCGTCACTGGGCTGCGAACCAGTTGCTGGACGAACCCCGCGCGCCGGGACGTGCTGGCGGTGTCCGGCAGTTCCAGTTGCTGATCGGGGTCGCCAGCAGGAAACCGCGCGTACAACGAACGCACGTCCTCACTGATCTCGTCCGGCACCCAGAGCACCTGCTCGCCCGCCTCTTCACTGACGCGATGGGGCACCTGCATGCGTTGCAGCAGCTTGACGAAGCCGCTCAGGTCGACCGCCAGGGGCAGGCGCAAAACCGCGACAGCACTCATTGCACCACCTCCGGCCGTTCGACATCGACCCAGACGAACTTGTGCGGATCCAGGCGAGTTTCCTGGTCGAGGCGATAAGCGACCAGCTTGCCGTAGAGCACCGCACTGTAGTCCAGGCAGGCCAGGTTCGGGCGGATTGGCGCGGGTTTGCCGCTGCGCCAATAATGGCCTACGAACAACAGCGGCTCATCGACGCCATAACGCAGCAGGTTGTTTTTTTCGTCCGGCGACAGCGGCGTGCGGGCGACCGGCTCCGGCAAGGCGTCGGGCTGGAACACGATGTCGCCGTAGGTCTGCGGGTTGTCTTCCCAGAACTTGGTACGGAAAAACGAACGGGTCAGGCCATCGCCCCCGGTCAGCGTCAGGCCGTGGGGCAGGCGCATGTCCGTGCCGCGCAACAAGCGATCGAACACCGTGCAGGCGAAACTGCCCGATTCGGCCGAGGCCTGGAGAAAATGCTCGTCGATGCAACCGTCCGGGAACAACCCCCGCAGCGGTTCGATCAGGCCCGCATCCCAACAGGCATGCACTACCCGGAAACGGCCGGCGTCGACAAACAACGGCAGCTCGTAGAACCATTTGAGAAAGTCATGCCAGTCGCCGGGATGCTGCTCGAACTGGGTCAGGGTCTGGTTGAGCAGGCGGGCATGGCGCGGCGTGTGTTCGCGCACGTAGCGCTGGCCGCTGCCCGGCAATGCCGGTGTGCTCCAGCCCAGGGCGTTGAACTCGTGGTTGCCCATGATGCACAGCGCCTGGCCGGCCACGACCATGTCATGGACGATGTGCAGCGCCTCGCGAATCCGCGGGCCACGGTCGATGATGTCCCCCAGGAACACGGCCATGCGCGACGGATGCCGCCAGACCCCGCCCTGCTTTTGGTAACCGAGTCGGTCCAGCAGGTGTTCCAGGGTCAGGGCGCATCCGTGCACGTCACCGATCAAATCGTAACTGCGCGCAGGATCGAGCATCAGTCGCCTCCACCCCCCAACCGACTGCCCCAGCCGAGCTTGGTCCGGCAGACTTCGTAATAATTGTGATCCAGCGGATGGATCAGGCGCAGCTTCTGCGCTTTTTTGCTGACGGTGATGGTGTCACCCGGCGCGCAGGTGAAATGGTTCTGGCCGTCACAGGACACTTGTGGGTAGATCTGCATATCCTTGGACACGACGATTTTCAGCTCACTGTTGCCATCGACCACGATGGGTCGCCCAGACAAGGTATGGGGGTACATGGGCACAATCACAATAGCGTCGAGCTTGGGGTGCATGATCGGCCCGCCGGCCGACAGCGCATAGGCGGTGGAACCGGTGGGGGTGGCGACGATCAGGCCGTCGGCCTTCTGGCTGCAGACGAACTGGCCGTCGATGTACAGCTCGAACTCGATCATCCGAGTGGACTTGCCGGGGTGCAGCACCACATCGTTGAGGGCGTCGCCCTGGCCGATGGCCTCGGCGTGACGACGGACTTCGGCTTGCAGCAGGAAGCGGTTTTCCACCAGGTAGTGGCCGTCCAGCACCTCGGCGACCTTGATCTCCAACTCGTCAGGGCGGATATCGGAGAGGACCCCCAGGCTGCCGCGGTTGATCCCCAGCACCGGGATATTGTGCCGCGCCAGGGCCCGGGCGGCGCCCAGCAGGCTGCCGTCGCCGCCCACCACGATCACCATGTCACACACCTCGCCGAGCATCTTGCGCGACGAGGTCTGCAGGCCATGGCCCGGCAGGACTTCGGCGATGGTATCTTCGAGGATCACGTGCAGGTGCCGCTCCAGGAGGAAACGCTTGAGCCGGCGAACGGTGTCCAACACCTGCGAACTGCCCAGGCGACCGATGATGCCGATATTACGAAATTGCTCCATGAGGCTCCTGCGAAGGTCTGCGGCGGGCGAAAACACGATTATGGGCGAAAGCGCGCCGTAGACAAAATCCTTTAAGCCTTCAGCGCAACGGCTATGCTCGCAAGATGATCCTGTTCCCTGAATTGCTGGACCTGCCCCGTCGCCTGCGCCATCCCGAAGTGCGTGACCTCGCGTGGGCGATCATCGCCCCGCCGATGCTCATCGACACGCCCTGGCCCCAGCGCCATCCGCTGGCCGGCAGCGACTGGGTGCAGGAGCCTGGAAGACTCGAACACTGGTTGCGGCAACTGGACCGTGACAGCTATCCCTTGCTGCATTGTCTATCCCAAGGGCGGACGCGACGCCTGGGGCTGTATTACGAAAGGCTGTGGCAGTTTGCCGCGCAACACGCCCCGGGCATCGAACTGATCGCCGCGAACCAGCCGATCCGGCGCGAAGGCCATACCCTGGGCGAACTGGACCTGCTGCTGCGCGATCGCGACGGCATCCACCACCTGGAACTGGCCATCAAGTTGTACCTCGGCCCACAGCACGGTAACGGACTGGACGCCGCGCAATGGCTGGGCCCGGGCTGCCATGACCGGCTCGACCGCAAGCTGGCGCATCTGCGCGAACACCAACTGCCGATCTCGGCCCGCCCGGAAAGCCGCGAGGCGCTGGCGACGCTGGGGATCGAGTCGTTTCGCTCACACTTGTGGCTCGGCGGCTACCTGCTCTATCCCTGGCCGGGCGAGGCCGAACCGCCGAGCGGCGCCCACCCCAGGCACTTGCGTGGCCGTTGGCTGCGCCAGCGGGACTGGCCCGGATTCATCGCCCAGCGTCCGCCAGGCCGCTGGCAACCCCTGCCCCGCGCCGCCTGGCTGGCCCCGGCGCATTATCCGGCCGAGCAGACCTGGAGCACCGCGCAACTGGACGCCTGGCGATTGGCCCTGGCCCCCATGGCGCCGGCGCAGTTGATGGTACGCCTGAACGAAATCGCCGAGGGCGAATGGGAAGAAGCCGAGCGGGTGTTCCTGGTGGCGGATCTTTGGCCGAATGTGCCGGGTAGTGGCTGAGTCTTGTGCCGCCTGCCAGGGCCTCATCGCGAGCAAGCTCGCTCCCACAGGTTATGTGTTGATCATCAATTCTGTAGGCAACACAAATCCACTGTGGGAGCGAGCTTGCTCGCGATTGAAGCCAACGCGGTCTAGATGGACAACCGCACAGCCAAAGCCGCCAACGTCACCAGCAACACCGGCACCGTCAGCACGATCCCGACCTTGAAATAATACCCCCAGCCGATCTGGATGTTCTTGCGCGCCAGCACATGCAGCCACAGCAACGTCGCCAGGCTGCCGATCGGGGTGATTTTCGGGCCCAGGTCGCTGCCGATGACGTTGGCGTAGATCATCGCCTCCTTCACCACGCCAGTGGCCTGGCTGGCGTCGATGGACAAGGCTCCGACCAGCACTGTCGGCAAATTGTTCATGACCGACGACAGCAATGCAGTCAGCACGCCGGTGCCCATCGCCGCGCCCCACACGCCATATTCGGCGAATCCATCGAGCCACTGGGCCAGGTAACCGGTCAGCCCGGCGTTGCGCAAGCCATAGACCACCAGGTACATGCCGAGGGAGAAGATCACGATCTGCCAGGGCGCTTCCTTCATCGCCTTGCGGGTGGAAATCTTGTGGCCGTAGGCCGCGACACCCAGCAGCAACGCAGCACAAACGGCCGAGATAGCACTGATGGGAATCCCCAGCGGCTCCAGGGCAAAGCAGCCCAGCAGCAGGATCACCAACACCACCCAACCGGCGTAGAACGTTGCCCTGTCGTGGATCGCCGTCGCCGGGTCGTCCAGTTGACCGGGGTCGTAGTCCCGCGGGATGTCGCGGCGAAAGACCCACATCAGGATCGCCAGGCTGGCCGCCACGCTGACCAGGTTCACCGGCACCATGACCGCCGCATAGCGGTTGAAGCCAATGCCGAAGAAATCCGCCGAGACGATGTTCACCAGGTTCGATACCACCAGTGGCAAGCTCGCGGTGTCGGCAATGAATCCAGCCCCCATCACGAATGCAAGCGTCGCCGCCGGGGAGAAACGCAACGCCAGCAGCATCGAGATCACGATGGGCGTCAGGATCAGCGCCGCTCCGTCATTGGCAAACAAGGCCGACACCAGCGCCCCCAGCAGCACCATGAACGCAAACAGCTTGCGCCCACTGCCCTTTCCCCAGCGGGCCACATGCAGGGCCGCCCAGGCGAAGAACCCGGCCTCGTCCAGCAGCAGGCTGATGATGATCAGCGCGACAAACGTACCGGTGGCGTTCCAGATGATCTGCCAGACCAGGGGAATGTCACTGATCTGCACCACCCCGCTCAACAAGGCCAGCAGCGCGCCCAACGTCGCGCTCCAGCCAACCCCGAGCCCCTTGGGCTGCCAGATGACCAGCGTAATGGTCAGCAGGAAAATCAACGACGCGACGAGCATGCGTAACAACCAGGAAAGAGAACGTTAAAGACAGGAATCACCAGCAGTGCAATGCACAGGCGAGTGTTGTCGGCGAGCGCCTTGAAGACATCGACAGGGCTTGGGTAGTCAGGCACAGCGAACGACATCCCGGATGAGCGAACGGCGAAGGTATGGAATTCAGGCAATACAGTAAAGCAGGGATTGCAGGCGCAAATATATCGTGGCGAGGGAGCTTGCTCCCGCTGGACTGCGCAGCAGGCCCAGGTTTGGTGCTGCGGCGCAGATTTTGGGGCCGCTTCGCGACCCAGCGGGAGCAAGCTCCCTCGCCACAGAGTCTACGCGGGTTCAGATTTTCTTGTGCTGCTCGACCCACTTGCCATAGGCGTCGATGAATTTCTGCAGGAACGGCCGCAACGAATCCGACAGGTTGCCCGCCTCGTCAAACGCCGTTCCGGCGCCGCTCAAATAGGCTTCCGGTTGCTGCATGCAGGGCACGTCAAGGCACACCAGCGACTGGCGCAGATGATGATTGGCACCGAACCCGCCCATGGCGCCCGGTGAAGCGCTGATCACTGCGCCCGGCTTTCCGCTCAGGCAACTCTGGCCGTACGGACGCGCCCCCCCGTCGATGGCATTCTTCACCGGTGCCGGCACCGAGCGGTTGTATTCAGGCGTGACGAACAACAAGGCATCAGCCGCACCCACCTGCTGGCGGAATGTGGTGTAGGCTGCCGGCGGCGTGACGTCGATGTCTTCGTTATAAAGTGGCAATTCACCGATCTCGATGATAGTCAGCTTGAGGTTGGCGGGCGCCAAGTCAGCCAGTGCCAGCGCTATCTTGCGGTTGATCGAGGCCTTGCGCAGGCTGCCCACCAAAACGGCCACTGTGTACACGTTACTCATGAGAGGCTTCTCGACTGTCGGCTCAAAGGAGCCTGTAGTTATAGATGATCGGCGTGACAATTGGACCAGTGGAGCGACGAAAACCGGCCGGTTCGACTATTTTTTTCATGTAGGAAAACTTACCACGCTTGGGCAAGGTCTACAGAACCGCAAATCGAGTGATTTATTTCCAGAGGTTCTAAGCAATGGCAGCAGTACTTGTCGGACAATTTCATGCGCGGGACGCCGAAGGTCGCGTCTATTCGGTGCATGAGTTCCAGGAATCGGAGCCGTCTGCGGACGGTAGCGGCAAGGATGTCGTCACTTATAAACTGGCGATCGGTGATCGCGTCAACAAACTCGACGAGGACCGATTCCTCCTGGTTCAGTCTGGCATCGAACTGAAACGCGAAGCCACAACCTTCACCAGCGAACCTGAAGCGCAGATAGCGCTATAACCGGTTGTTAGAGCAGAAGTCATGCCCGGACTTGGGTTAGGATTCAGCCACTCTATGGCTCACCCGCCGAACACGGACTTCCTGCATGCGTTTACGCCACATCGAAGTAATCCAGGCGCTGTTGCAGACCGGCCACCTCGGCACGGCGGCCGAATGGCTGCAACTGCCGGTGGCGGAGGTCGCGGCGATCCTGCGCGATGCCGAGGCCCAATTGGGCTTCATGCTGTTTGCCAGCGTGCGCGGGCGCTTGCAAGCCACCCGTGAAACCCTCGAACTGCGCGACGGCATCACGCGCGTGTACGACACGCTCGAACCGGTGCAACGCCTGGCCAGCAGCCTGAAACACCATCAGGCACCGCCCTTGCGCATTATCTGCACTCCGCCGCTGGCCCAGCAGTTGTTGCCCCAGAGCAGCGCCGCCTTGCGCCGCCGCCATCCGGATGCGCCGTGCACCCTGCTCAGCCAACCGACCCGTGACATCGTCCACAGCCTGCTGTTGCGTGAAAGCGACCTGGGCCTGAGCCTGCACGACCCTGAACATCCCGACATCCATTGCCAGATGATCGCCCAGGGCAAACTGCAATTGCTCGCGCCCCACGGCTGGCTGCAACCCCGGCAAAAATACATTTCGATCCAGGACCTGGCGGGCCAACCGTTGGTAGGCCTGGATGGCCATGACCCGCTGAGCCCTGCGTTCGAGCACAAGTTGGCGGCGCTGCGTCCGGCGCCGATGATCCAGATCCGCGTCCAGACCCATCAGATGATGCGCGCCATGGTCGAGGCCGGCGAAGGCCTTGCCATCGTCGACCCGTTCACCGCCTCGGGTGCCAAGGGCGGCGGTCTGGATGTCTGCCCGCTATCGCCCGCCGTCGCGATTGGCCTCTATGCCCTGAGCCTCAACGGCGCCCCCTCTTCACCCGCCCTGCAATCGCTGCTGGAGCGGGTTACGGAACAAGCCGAGGCGTTGCTGAGCCACTGATCGACATGCCCAGCGGGTCGTCGAACAACCGGTACCAGAACAACGCCACTTCGGCGGTATGCCGGTCAATGCCGCGATAGCGCAGGTGGTCGATGCCACCGAGCACGTAACCGCATCGCTCATAGAGCCGGCAGGCGCCCAGATTGTTGTTCTGGGTCTCGAGCATGATGCCCGGCAGTTTTTTCTTGCGGCTCCAGAACTGGGCAACGTCGAGCAACGCCTTGGCCACCCCATGGCGACGGGCCGGGGCGTGCACCGCCAACTCGTCGATGTGGGCATAGCCGTTCCAATTGGTACTGATCACCAGGTGCCCTACCGGCTGGTCATCGAGGTAGGCCATGAAGATCTCGCTGTCCGGAGCGTTGCGGAAACTGCTGAACTCTTCGGGATCGATGCCATAGCACTTGCGATAGGGAACAATGGGCGTCACCGGCCATTGGCTGACAGGACGACCGATCTGCGCCGTTGCGTAGTCGTTGACTTCAAAACTGAAGTCACTGCCCCAGATGTAGGCGGCAAAGCCGTCATCGACGACTCGCACCGACAACCCGGGGTGCTTGGGATTCATGACCGGTTGCATACTGGGGAAGGTCCTCATTCCTTGAGGCAACCAACGGCGTGGTGCCATCCATTGCCCTTATCTTTCAAATCTTCACACATCAAGCGGGATCCGTAGCCTGCCCGTTCCCTCAGGGTAGAAGGTCGTGGCGATTGTGGCGAGAAATGAACGATGGATAACCTTGTGGGAGCGAGCTTGCTCGCGATGACGGCGGCACATTCAGCATTGATGCAAGCTGAACGACCATCATCGCGAGCAAGCTCGCTCCCACAGGAAGAGGTTTCATCAGTGCGTGGCGGCCTGCGACTCGGCCAACTGCGTCCACAATGCCGGAGCACCTGCGGACTTGGCGATGGCTTCCAGACGCGCGGCATGCTCGGCCAGGTCGTTTTCGCTGGCGCGGATGATCCGCGAGGGCTGGCGATCAGCGGGCAAGCGACGGATTTCCGTGGCCTGGTTGCCGGAGCCTTCGCCAGTACCATTGCCGTCCGAGGCGTTGCCGGCCAGGGACAGGCTGGTCTGGCCGCCGGTCATGGTCAAGTAGACGTCGGCCAGGATCTCGGAGTCGAGCAAGGCGCCGTGCAGTTCACGGCCGGAGTTGTCGACGCCGTAGCGCTTGCACAAGGCATCGAGGCTGTTGCGCTGGCCAGGGTGGCGTTCCCGAGCCATCATCAGGGTGTCGAGGATGGTGCAATGCCGGGTAATGTCGGCCCGGTCGTGCTGGCCCATCAGGGCGAATTCGTTGTTGATGAACCCGACGTCGAACGCCGCGTTGTGGATGATCAACTGCGCGCCCTGGATGAATTCGAAGAACTCATCGGCCACTTCGGCGAAACGCGGCTTGCCCACCAGGAATTCGTTGGTGATGCCGTGGACGCCGATGGCGCCCTCGTCACTTTCACGGTCCGGTTGCAGGTAAACGTGGAAATGGCGACCGGTCAGGCGCCGGCCGATCAGCTCGACACAACCGATTTCAATAATCCGGTGACCATCGGTCACCGGCATGCCGGTGGTTTCGGTATCCAGTACTACAGATCTGTTGGCCATCAGTGTTCAGCTCTCAACGGGCAGTCTTGCAAAAGCGCGGATCTTAACACGCTCACATAGGGGATGAATCGGAGCCTGCTTTTTGTGGCGAGGGGATTTATCCCCGCTGGGCTGCGAAGCAGCCCCGAAGTCAGAAACTGTGGTGTGTCAGGCAGATTAATAGGGCCGCTTCGCGCCCCAGCGGGGATAAATCCCCTCACCAAAAATCCATCCTGTCCAGATCCTGATAACGCCTCTATCAAGCCTGCTTATAGCCCCGCACCTCATCCACCCCACGATTGGCCAACTGATCGGCCCGTTCGTTGCCGTGGTGGCCGATGTGGCCACGCACCCATTTCCAGGTGACGTTGTGGCGGTTGACCTGCTCGTCCAGCAACTTCCACAGGTCGGCGTTTTTCACCGGTTCCTTCGCCGCCGTCTTCCAGCCGCGCTTCTTCCAGTTGGCCATCCACTCGTTGATGCCTTTCATTACGTACTGCGAGTCGGTCACCAGCAGCACATCACAAGGCCGCTTGAGCTCTTCCAGGCCACGGATGGCGCCCATCAGCTCCATGCGATTGTTGGTGGTATTGGCTTCGCCGCCCCAGAGTTCCTTCTCCACGCCCTTGCACACCAGCAACGCGCCCCAGCCACCCGGGCCGGGGTTGCCCTTGCAGGCGCCATCAGTGAAGAGTTCTACGCTATCGCTCATGCCAATCTATCCAGAAAAAATGCAAAGGCCCGCCCATCGGGCCCGACAAAACCCGCAGCCCAATGCCGGCAAGACCCATCAGAAAAAGGTTACGGCTCGATGTGGCGACGATTGACCTTGGCCATTGGCAAGGGAATCAGCTTGCCCATCGGCTCGCGTCGCGCCTGACGTACCGGGCGCAACCCGACCGCGATCTTGCGCGCCACCAGCAGGTAGAAACCGCCGCCGGACAGCTGCCAGTCGCCAGCCTTGCGCTCCCAGCCGGCCAGGCGTGCCTGCCACTTGGGTGACGCAAGCGGCGGACGATAGCACCCGAAGCGGCGGTTCTCCAGCGCGAAGCCCAGCAGGTTGAGCCAGTCGCCGACCCTCGACGCCGAGATGCAGCGGGCCTGGCGCAAGGCGTCGTGGGCAAATACATGACGCAAGCCCCAGGTGCTCCAGGGGTTGATGCCGATGATCAGTAGATGTCCGCCGGGACGCACACTGCTGGCGGCCTCGCGGAGCAAGCCGTGGGGTGACAGGCAGAAATCCAGGCCATGCTGCATGACCACCACGTCGGCGGCATGCTCGCTCAGCGGCCAGGCCTGCTCTTCGCAGACGATTTCCACCCCGGGCAACGGTGCCCCCAGGCGAACGTTGCGCTGGACCTGCGGCGCCGACGGCGGCGTTTGCGCCGACGGCCCGTAATGCACCAGATAGCCGCCGAAGAACCGGCCCAACTCGTCTTCGAGCATGCGCCGTTCTTCATCCAGCAAAAATTGCCCCACCGGGCCGGACAGCCATTCACGGGCGGCGCTGATCAACGCCAGCCAGTCAGGATCAGCCTGAGCGAACGCTTCATCGGTCATTGCATTCTCCAACGCGTCAGGAAGTTCTAAGATGCGCCTTTGTTTTCCGCTTGGCGAATTCCGCGATGATACAGATCAGTGCCCTGCCCGCGTTCACCGATAACTACATCTGGTTGTTACAGGATCACTCCACCCAGCGCTGCGCCGTGGTCGACCCGGGGGATGCCGCGCCGGTACAGGCCTGGCTCGACGCCCATCCGGGTTGGGTCCTGAGCGACATCCTCATCACCCACCATCACCATGATCACGTCGGCGGCGTCCAGGCGCTGAAAAAGGCAACGAACGCCACCGTCTACGGCCCGGCCAGTGAAAACATCCCGGCGCGGGACCATGGGCTGAATGATAACGACAAGGTCCACGTGCTGGGCTGGGACTTCGATGTCCATGCCGTGCCCGGCCATACGCTGGGGCACATCGCCTACTACCACCATGGCCTGCTTTTCTGCGGCGACACCCTGTTCGCCGCCGGTTGCGGCCGACTCTTCGAAGGCACGCCTGCGCAAATGCACCACTCGCTCAGTCGCCTCGCCGCCCTGCCCGAAGATACGCTGGTCTACTGCACCCATGAATATACCCTCAGCAACCTGAGGTTCGCCGCTGCCGTGGAACCCGGCAACCCGGACATCGCCGCCCGCCTGGAAAAAGTCAGCCGACAACGCGACGAAGGCGTCATCACCCTGCCTTCGACCCTGGCCCTGGAGAAACTCACCAATCCATTCCTGCGCACCGCTGAAACATCCGTGAAACAAAAAGCGGACGAACGGAACGGCCAGCGAAACCAGACGCCGAGTGAGGTTTTTGCGGCCTTGAGAGCTTGGAAAGATACGTTCTAAGGCAGCTATCGATTGATACAAAAATTCTGAAAGGTTGACCTGTTGGGGTGCGCTTCCTAGAATCGGCCGACATTTTTGCCCGGAACTTACTTCCAGCCAATGTCGTCATCTATACGCAGGTCCGTCCAGTCAGACACATTGACCCGCTTGGCTCAAGCCATCGCGGTGGCTGTGTCCGCCACCTTGGCGGGCTGCCAGAGCACGAGCCAGCTGCCGCAGAGCGATGCGGCGCACACCCCGAATATCGCCGCTCGCGCCAAGCAGAAGCCGGTATGGCTCACCGAGAAACCCAGCCCCCAAGTGCCCCAGGACGTCTGGGAGCGCATGCGCCAGGGCTTCCAATTGCAGGAAACGGCCGGCGTCAACCCGCGTATCGAGCAACAGCGCCTGTGGTTCGCCAGCAACCCTTCCGTCATGGAAAACGCCGGTGAGCGCGGCAGCCTGTACATCCATTACATCGTCGAACGCCTCGAAGAGCGCAACATGCCCCTGGAGCTGGCCTTGCTGCCGGTGATCGAGAGCGCCTACAACCCCATGGCCTATTCCCGGGCGCACGCAGTGGGCCTGTGGCAGTTCATCCCTTCCACGGGGCGGTACTTCAACCTGCGCCAGACCCGCTTCTACGACGGACGTCGCGACATCACCGCCTCCACCACGGCCGCCCTGGACTACCTGACTCGCCTGCACGACATGTTCAACGGTGACTGGTTGCTGGCGCTGGCGGCCTACAACGCCGGGGAAGGCACGGTCAGCCGCGCCATCGAGCGCAACGAGAAACTGGGCTTGCCCACCGACTACTGGAACTTGCCGCTGCCCAGCGAGACCCAGGCCTATGTGCCGAAGTTGCTGGCGCTGTCCCAGGTGGTGCTCTCGCCCGACGCCTACGGTGTGAACCTCAACCCGATCGCCAACGAACCTTATTTCCAAGTCGTCGAGATCAACCAGCGCATGGACCTGTCCAAGGTCGCGGCGGTGGCCAACATCGACGAAGACGAGCTGTTCCAGCTCAACCCGGCCTTCAAGCAGCGCACCACCATCGACGGTCCCCAGCATTTGCTGGTGCCGACGTCCAAGGCCCAGTTGCTGACTGCCAGCCTGTCGACCATGCGCCCGGAAGAGTTGATCAGCCAGCGCTCGCTCAAGCCGGTTTTCGAATCCGCCGACGACAGCGAAGTGGAAGGTGCCAGGCGCACCTACCGCGTCAAGCGCGGCGACAACCTGGCCCAGATCGCCAAGGCCAACAAGGTCCAGACCAAGGATCTGCAACGTTGGAACAAACTCAGCGGCAACAAGCTCAAGGTCGGCCAGACCTTGGTGATGCAGGACACCAGGGCCAGCAAGACCACCGGCAAGCGCATCAGCACCGTGGTGGCCGCCAACAGCAAGAACCAGAAGAAGCAAACCCAGTACAAGGTCAAGCAAGGTGATTCCCTGTACGTGGTCGCCAAGCGCTTCAACGTGGAAATGCAGCACCTCAAGCGCTGGAACCCGCGAATGGGCAAGGCGCTCAAGCCTGGGCAGATGCTGACGGTTTACTCGCCGCACTAAGCCATCGATGGTTGAAGGGGCTGTTTATGCCCGAGAAGCTTTTGTGGCGAGGGAGCTTGCTCCCGCAGGGCTGCGCAGCAGACCCGAATCTGGCCCCTCGGTGTGACAGATGGATTGGGTCACGGCTTTTGGGGTTGCTGCGCAACCCAGCGGGAGCAAGCTCCCTCGCCACAAAGCGTTCACGCGCCGGTTTCGAGTAATCCGAGACGCTTTGGCACCCCGCCTTTTTCCTGTCGATACAAGCTGTTACTGTACAGGCCATAAAAGCCCAAGCCGCCTGGATCGGATCTCAGACTTGATACGTCCCCTCCTCCTGCTCCTGAGCAGCCTGGCCTTGAGCTCTCCCGCCAGCGCAACCATCAGCGAAAGCCATGGTTATGCGCAGTTCGGCACGCTCAAGTACCCGGCCAGGTTCACCCACTTCGACTGGGTCAACCCGCAAGCGCCCAAGGGCGGAGTCTTGCGGGTCATGGCATTCGGCACCTTCGATACGCTCAATCCCTACACATTCAAGGGCAGCAGCCCGGTTTCCACCCCCAATTTCCTGCAATACGGCATCAATGAGCTGAACGAACCGCTGATGGTCGGCACTGGCCAGTATGCACCGTCGGGTGACGAACCAACGTCGAGCTATGGGCTGATCGCCCAGTCGGTGGAATACAGCGAAGATCGCAGCTGGGTGGTGTTCAACCTGCGCCCCGAGGCGCGGTTCCACGATGGCGTGCCCATCACCGCTTATGACGTGGCGTTCTCCTACCGGACGCTGCTCAAGGACGGCCACCCGCAATACCGCACCAACCTGCAGGAAGTGTTGCGGGTCGACATTCTCAACCCGCTGAAAATCCGCTTTGTCTTCAAGCGCGCGGGCAATCCGCTGCTGATCCTGCGCCTGGGTGAGCTGCCGGTGTTGCCCCAGCATTACTGGAAAGGTCGCGATTTCAAGGCGACGACCTTCGAGCCGCCCCTGGGCAGCGGGCCGTATCGCATCACCAAAGTGCAACCCGGTCGCCAACTGGTGTTCGAACGGGTCAAGAACTACTGGGGCAAGGACCTGCCGGTCAATCGCGGCAAGTACAACTACGACCGCATGGACGTGGAGTTCTACCGTGACAGCGAAGTTGCCTTCGAAGCCTTCAAGGCCGGTGAATTCGACATCTACATCGAGCACCAGGCCAAGAACTGGGCCAACGGCTATCAATTCCCGGCGGTCAACCGCGGCGATGTGATCAAGGCGCAGATCCCCCACCAGATCCCGACCCAGACCCAAGGCCTGTTCATGAACACCCGGCGCGGCACGTTCGCCGACATCAAGGTGCGTGAAGCCCTGGGGCTGATGTTCGATTTCGAGTGGACCAACCGCACCCTGTTCAGCGGCGCCTACAAGCGTACCCTCAGCTACTACCCCAACAGCGAATTCTCCGCCACCGGCCTGCCGGTGGGCCATGAATGGCTACTGCTCAAGCCGTACCGCGAACAACTGCCACCTGAACTGCTCACCGAACCCTTCAGCTTGCCCAAGACCGACGGGCGCGGCATCCCTCGGGAAACCTTGCGCAAAGCATTGGGACTCCTGAAGGAGGCCGGTTGGAGCCTCAACGGCCAACGCCTGCTGAACGCCGATAGCCAGCCCCTGAGTTTCGAAATCCTGCTGGTGAACCCGAACCTGGAGCGCATCCTGCAACCCTACGTCGAGAACCTCGCCAGCATCGGCATCCAGGCACGGCTGCGCACAGTGGACCGAGCCCAGTACAAGCAGCGCCTGGACCAGTTCGACTTCGACATGATCCTGCTGACCTTGGGCCAGACGCTCAGCCCCGGGCTGGAGCAGTGGCAGTACTTCCATTCCAGCCAGGTCGGGGTCAAAGGCAGCAAGAACTACGCCGGGAGCGCCAACCCGGGGGTCGACCACCTGTTGGAAAATCTGCTCGCCGCCCAGACCCGCGACGAACAGGTCGCCGCCGGCAAGGCCCTGGATCGCGTGCTGTTGTGGCCGCATTACTGCATTCCCAACTGGTATCTCAATTATCATCGCCTGGCATACCGCAACCGGTTCGCCTTCGTCACCACGCCGCCCTACACCCTGGGCCTGAGCGCCTGGTGGCTGAAATCTTCGGAGAAAGATCAATGAAGCCTCTACGTGCCCTGCTCCTGCAGGCCAGCTGCCTGTTATTCGCCGGGCTGGCCTGCGCCGCGCCGCAGCACGCCTTGACGCTGTACAACGAGCCGCCGAAGTACCCGGCGGATTTCAAGCATTTCGACTACGTGAACCCCGATGCGCCCAAGGGTGGAATATTCCGCCAAGGCGGGTTTGGCAGCTTCGACAGCCTCAACCCGTTCATCAGCAAAGGCGTACCGGCCGACGACATCGGCCTGATCTACGACACCCTGGCCAAGCAGGGCCTGGACGAACCGTTCACCGAATACGGGTTGATCGCCGAAAAAATCGAGAAAGCCCCAGACAATGGCTGGGTGCGCTTCTACTTGCGCCCCGAAGCCCGCTTCAACGATGGCCACCCGGTACGCGCAGAAGACGTCGTCTTCAGCTTCCAGACCCTGACCAAGGACGGCGCCCCGATGTTCCGCGGCTATTACAACGACGTCGCCGAAGTCATCGCCGAAGATCCGCTCAAGGTCCTCTTCAAGTTCAAGCACACCAATAATCGCGAGCTGCCATTGATCCTCGGCCAGTTACCCGTCCTGCCCAAGCATTGGTGGGCCAGTCGAGATTTCAGCAAGGGCAACCTTGAGATCCCTCTGGGCAGCGGTCCCTACAAGGTCGCCGAAGTGAAGGCCGGACGCTCGATCCGCTATGAGCGCGTGAAGGATTATTGGGGCAAGGACCTGCCGGTCAACCGTGGCTTCTACAATTTCGACGTGCTGACCACCGACTATTACCGCGACAACACCGTGGCCGTGGAAGCGTTGAAAGCCGGGCAGTTCGATTTCTGGCTGGAAATGGCCGCCAAGAACTGGGCCAACGCCTACAATATTCCGGCGGTGACCGAAGGTCGGTTGGTCAAGGACCAGATCCCCAACGGCAACCCTACCGGCATGCAGGGCTTTATCTACAACCTGCGTCGCCCGGTTTTCCAAGACGTGCGGGTACGCAAGGCCCTAAGCCTGCTGCTGGACTTCGAGTGGACCAACAAACAGCTGTTCCATGGCGCCTACGCCCGCACCCGCAGCTATTTCGAGAATTCGGAGATGGCGGCAACCGGGCTGCCTGGCGAAGACGAATTGAAAATCCTCGAACCCTTGCGTGGCAAGATTCCCGAGCAGGTCTTCACCGAAGCCTTCCAGCCTTCGATGTGTGACGGCAGCGGCATGATCCGCGACCAGCAACGCAAGGCCTATCACCTGCTGCAGGAGGCCGGATGGCGCATCGTCGACGACAAGATGGTCGATGCCCAAGGCAAGCCCGTGGTGCTGGAGTTTCTGCTGGCCCAGACCGAGTTCGAGCGAGTCTTGTTGCCATTCAAGCGCAACCTGAGTGACCTGGGCATCGAACTGGTGATTCGCCGCGTGGATGTATCCCAGTACATCAACCGTGTACGCTCGCGGGACTTCGACCTGGTGGTGGGCAGCTTCCCGCAATCCAGCTCGCCAGGCAATGAACAGCGCGAGTTCTGGATGTCCGCCGCCGCCGACAAGCCCGGCAGCCGCAACACCATGGGCTTGAAGGACTCGGCTGTGGACCAGTTGGGGGAGCAATTGATCAACGCCGATTCGCGCAAGAGCCTGGTGGCCCATGCCCGGGCATTGGACCGCGTCCTGCAATGGGGCTACTACGTAATCCCCAACTGGCACATCAAGACCTGGCGCGTGGCCTATTGGAACCACATCGGCCACCCGAAAGTCACGCCGACCTACGACATCGGCACCACCACCTGGTGGGTCAAGCCGGAGGTCAAACCGGCCGATGAAGTAGAAAAGCAGGTCATCGAGCAGCAAGTCGCCTCCCCTGCGAGCGGGGAGTAACAAGATGCTGGCTTATATTTTTCGGCGACTGCTGCTGATCATTCCCACCCTGTTCGGCATTCTGTTGATCAACTTCGTCATCATCCACGCCGCGCCCGGCGGGCCGGTGGAGCAGATGATCGCCAAGCTCGAGGGCTTCGAGGGCGCCACCAGCCGCATCGCCGGCGGCGGTGCCGAAGTATCGGTGGCCGGTTCTTCCTACCGCGGCGCCCAGGGCCTGGACCCGGCGTTGGTCAAGGAAATCGAACGCATGTACGGCTTCGACAAGTCGGCGCCCGAACGCCTGTGGATCATGATCAAGAATTACGCCCGCCTGGACTTCGGTGACAGTTTTTTCCGCGACGCTAAGGTCATCGACCTGATCAAGGAAAAGCTGCCGGTGTCCATCTCCCTCGGCCTGTGGAGCACGCTGATCATGTACCTGGTGTCGATCCCGCTGGGGATCGCCAAGGCCACGCGCCATGGCAGCCATTTCGACGTGTGGACCAGCTCGGCAATCATCGTCGGCTACGCGATCCCGTCGTTCCTGTTCGCCATCCTGCTGATCGTGGTGTTTGCCGGCGGCAGTTATTTCGACTGGTTCCCGTTGCGCGGACTGACTTCCAACAACTTCGACGAATTGAGCATGGGCGGCAAGATCCTCGATTACTTCTGGCACCTGGCCTTGCCCGTGACCGCCCTGGTGATCGGCAACTTCGCTACCATGACCCTGCTGACCAAGAACAGCTTCCTCGACGAAATCAACAAGCAATACGTGGTCACCGCCAAGGCCAAGGGCCTGACCCGCCATCGAGTGCTCTACGGCCATGTCTTCCGCAACGCCATGCTGCTGGTGATCGCCGGTTTCCCTTCGGCATTCATCGGGATCTTTTTCACCGGCTCGCTGCTGGTGGAAGTGATCTGCTCGCTCGACGGCCTCGGCCTGATGAGTTTCGAAGCGGCCATCAACCGCGACTACCCGGTGGTGTTCGGCACCCTGTTCATCTTCACCTTGCTGGGACTGGTGGTGAAACTGATCGGCGACCTGACCTACACCTTTGTCGATCCGCGCATCGACTTCGAAAGCCGGGAGCATTGAGATGAACCTGTCCCCTCTCAATCGCCGTCGCTTCGAACTGTTCAAGGCCAACAAGCGTGGCTGGTGGTCGCTGTGGCTGTTCCTGGTGCTGTTCGGGCTGAGCCTGGGCGCCGAGCTGATCGCCAACGACAAGCCGTTGGTGGTGCATTACGACGACGGCTGGTACTTCCCGGCCCTCAAGCGCTACCCGGAAACCACGTTCGGCGGCGAGTTCCCCCTGGAAGCCAACTACAAGAGCCCCTACATCCGCGAACTGCTGGCCGCCAATGACGCCTGGGTGCTGTGGGCGCCGATCCCGTTCAGCTACCAGAGCATCAACTACGACCTGAAGGTCCCGGCCCCGGCCCCCCCTTCAGCCATGAACTGGCTGGGTACCGACGACCAGGGCCGCGATGTCCTCGCCCGGATCATCTACGGCTTCCGCATTTCGGTGCTGTTCGCCCTGACGCTGACGCTGCTCAGCTCGATCATCGGCGTGATCGCCGGCGCCCTGCAGGGTTTCTATGGCGGCTGGGTGGACCTGGCCGGCCAGCGCGTCCTGGAAATCTGGTCCGGACTGCCGGTGTTGTACCTGTTGATCATCCTGGCCAGCTTCGTGCAGCCCAATTTCTGGTGGCTCCTGGGGATCATGCTGCTGTTTTCCTGGATGAGCCTGGTGGACGTGGTCCGCGCCGAGTTCCTGCGCGGGCGCAACCTGGAATACGTGCGCGCCGCGCGAGCACTGGGCATGCAGAACGGCGCGATCATGTTCCGCCACATCCTGCCCAACGCCATGGTCTCGACCATGACCTTCATGCCGTTCATCCTCACCGGCGCCATCGGCACCCTCACCGCCCTGGATTTCCTCGGCTTTGGCCTGCCGCCGGGCGCGCCGTCCCTGGGCGAGTTGGTGGCCCAGGGCAAGTCCAACCTCCAGGCGCCATGGCTGGGCATCAGCGCGTTCGCCGTGCTGGCCCTGATGCTGAGCCTGTTGGTGTTCATCGGCGAGTCCGCTCGCGATGCCTTCGATCCGAGGAAGTGATATGAACCAGGACAACCTGATCGAAGTGCGCGACCTGGCGGTGGAGTTCGTTGTCGGCGAACGCCGCCAGCGCGTGGTCGAGGGCGTGAGTTTCGATATCCAGCGCGGCGAAACCCTGGCCCTGGTGGGTGAAAGCGGCTCGGGCAAGTCGGTCACCGCCCACTCGATCCTGCGCTTGCTGCCCTACCCCCTGGCCCATCACCCCACCGGGACCATCCAGTACGCCGGCCAGGATTTACTGGGGCTGAAGGAAAAAACCATTCGCCATATCCGCGGCAACCGGATCGCGATGATCTTCCAGGAGCCGATGACCTCCCTCAACCCGCTGCACTCCATCGAAAAACAGATCAATGAAGTGCTCGGCATCCACAAGGGCCTGAGCGGCAAGGTCGCGACCCGCCGGACCCTTGAGTTGCTGGAGCTGGTCGGCATTCCCGAGCCCCACAAGCGCCTCAAGGCCCTGCCCCACGAGTTGTCCGGCGGCCAGCGCCAGCGGGTGATGATCGCCATGGCCCTGGCCAACGAGCCGGAACTGCTGATCGCCGACGAGCCGACCACCGCCCTGGACGTCACCGTCCAGCTGAAAATCCTCCAATTGCTCAAGGAATTGCAGGCGCGCTTGGGCATGTCGCTGCTGTTGATCAGCCACGATTTGAACCTGGTGCGAAGAATTGCGCATCGCGTATGTGTCATGCAGCGCGGTTGCATCGTCGAACAGGCATCGTGCGAAGAGTTGTTCCGCGCGCCGCAGCATCCGTACACTCGGGAACTGCTGGGCGCTGAACCCAGCGGCACCCCGGCGAACAATGTCGTCGGCCCGCCGCTGTTGCAGGTAGAGGACCTGAAAGTCTGGTTCCCGATCAAGAAAGGCCTGTTCAAACGCACGGTGGACTACATCAAGGCCGTGGACGGCATCCGCTTCAGCCTGCCCCAGGGCCAGACCCTGGGCATCGTCGGCGAAAGCGGCTCCGGCAAGTCCACCCTGGGGCTGGCAATCCTGCGGTTGATCGGCAGCCAGGGTGGGATCCGCTTCGAAGGCAAGTCGTTGGACAGCCTGACGCAGCAGCAAGTCCGACCGCTGCGCCGGGAGATGCAAGTGGTGTTTCAGGACCCCTTCGGTAGCCTGAGCCCACGGATGTGCGTCAGCCAGATCGTCGGCGAAGGCCTGCGGATCCACAAGATCGGCACCGAAGCCGAACAGGAACAAGCGATAATCGCGGCATTGAAGGAGGTAGGCCTGGACCCGGAAACCCGGAACCGCTACCCCCATGAATTTTCCGGAGGGCAACGGCAGCGTATCGCCATTGCCCGGGCCCTGGTGCTCAAGCCGGCGTTGATTCTGCTGGCTGAACCAACGTCGGCGCTGGACCGTACCGTGCAACGCCAAGTGGTGGAGCTGTTGCGGTCGTTGCAAACCAAGTACAACCTGACGTACCTGTTTATCAGCCATGACCTGGCTGTCGTCAAAGCGCTGAGCCACCAGCTGATGGTGGTCAAGCATGGCCAAGTGGTCGAACAAGGTGATGCCCGCAGCATATTCGCCGCGCCGCAGCACCCCTATACACAGCAGTTGCTGGAGGCCGCCTTCCTGGCCCCAACAACTGCCGAATAACCTGAAAAGAGGAGCAACACATGGGTTTTCTCGCCGGTAAGCGCGTACTGATCGTCGGTGTCGCCAGCAAGCTGTCCATCGCATCCGGCATCGCCGCCGCCATGCATCGCGAGGGCGCTGAGCTTGCCTTCACTTATCAGAACGACAAACTCAAGGGTCGTGTCGAAGAGTTCGCACAAGGCTGGGGCTCGAGCCCTGAGCTGTGCTTCCCGTGCGACGTGGCCAGCGATGAAGAAATCGCCAAGGTCTTCCAAGAGCTGAGCAAGAAGTGGGACGGCCTGGACTGCATCGTGCACTCCGTGGGCTTCGCCCCGGGCGACCAACTGGACGGCGACTTCACCGAAGCCACCACCC
Source organism: Pseudomonas sp. CG7 (assembly GCF_023701885.1). Classification (NCBI taxonomy): domain Bacteria; kingdom Pseudomonadati; phylum Pseudomonadota; class Gammaproteobacteria; order Pseudomonadales; family Pseudomonadaceae; genus Pseudomonas; species Pseudomonas sp. CG7. The sequence goes on from NZ_JABAEE010000051.1 coordinate 48,921, forward strand.
GTGAAGGTTTCCGCATTGCCCACGACATCAGCGCCTACAGCTTCGTGGCCCTGGCCAAGGCCGGTCGCGAAATGATGAAAGGCCGCAACGGCAGCCTGCTGACCCTGTCGTACCTGGGCGCCGAGCGCACCATGCCGAACTACAACGTCATGGGCATGGCCAAGGCTTCCCTGGAAGCTGGCGTGCGCTACCTGGCCGGTTCCCTGGGTCCGGACGGCACTCGCGTCAACTGCGTATCGGCAGGCCCGATCCGCACCCTCGCCGCTTCCGGCATCAAGAACTTCCGCAAGATGCTGGCCGCCAACGAAGCGCAAACCCCGCTGCGTCGCAACGTCACCATCGAAGAAGTCGGCAACGCCGGCGCCTTCCTGTGCTCGGACCTAGCGTCGGGCATCAGCGGCGAAATCATGTACGTGGACGGCGGCTTCAACACCACCGCCATGGGTAATATCGAAGAGTAATCTTCACGCGCACCACGCTTGAAAAACGCCGCTCGTCCTGGAAAGGGCAAGCGGCGTTTTTTATTCGATTGCCTGATTGCACCGCCATTCCCTGTGGGAACGAGCTTGCTCGCGATGGCGGTATGTCGGTGATATGGCCCCGTGGCGAGGGAGCTTGCTCCCGCTCGGCTGCGAAGCAGTCGTGAACCGGCGGGTGCGGTGTGTCTGACGCTCCGCATTCGGCAGGTTTTGGGGCCGCTTCGCGCCCCAGCGGGAGCAAGCTCCCTCGCCACGGATTGTCGACGACCTTAAGTAAACAGCGTTACCTGTGGGAGCGGGCTTGCTCGCGAAAGCGGTGGGTCAGCTTGCATTGATATTGAATGTACCGACGCCTTCGCGAGCAAGCCCGCTCCCACAGGGATTAGCCTGTGCTAGCTGCGCAGCGCCTGCTTCTGCGCATACATCGCCGCATCCGCGTCAGCCAGCAGGTTATCGATCGACCGATGGCGCTGGGCGTCGTACTCGATCTGGCCGACGCTGAACCGAATGTCATAGCCGCGCTGCAACATCGCATTGCGCTCATGAAGGATTTCCTGGAGCCGTGCCATGATCGTCGCTGTCTCGACATGGGAGGAGCCGGTGAGCAACGCCACGAACTCGTCTCCGCCCAGACGACCGATCACATCACTTTCGCGAAAGGCGATGCGCAGCACGTCGGCGAAGGTTTTCAGCGCGCTGTCACCCTCGGCATGCCCATAGCGATCATTGATCGGCTTGAAGTCGTTGAGGTCGAAGAACAGCAGCGTCGCCGGTCGCGACAAGCGATCACACACACTCAACGCATGCTGGGCCAGCGTCCTGAAGCCGCGGCGATTGGACAACAGCGTCAGCTCGTCCATGCTCGCCATCTGCACCGCGACCATTTCCTGCTCGGCCATGCGCGCCAGGTCACGCAGCAGTTCGCGTTCTTCGTCATTGAGCCGGCGCGGCTTGGTGTCGAGCAGGCACAACGTGCCCAGCTTGCTGCCATCCTCCAACCCCAGCGGATGCCCTGCGTAGAAGCGAATGCCAGGCGTGTCCGTGACCAGTGGGTTGTCGTGGAAGCGCTCGTCCTGTTCCGCATCGCAGATCTCCAGGATCTGATCCTGCAAAATCGCATGCCCACAAAACGAAACTTCCCGCGAGGTTTCGCTGGCCTCCAGGCCAGCGCTGGACTTGAACCACTGCCGGTTGGCGTCCACCAGCGACACCAGGGCGATGGGCACGTCAAACAGGCGCCGGGCAAGGCGGGTCAGGCGATCAAAGCGCTCTTCGGGTGCGGTATCGAGCAGTTTGAGCGAGTGCAGATTCTTGAGGCGAACGGCTTCGTTGTCCGGTTTACCTGGCGCAAGCATCGGAAACTCCATTGGCGGGACTTTCTGGAGTCTAGTCCAGGAAGTACCGCCGATGAACAGAACAGCCAAATCCAACGGGCATTTGCCGGCCAGGGCTAATACACTGCCACACAGGTTCACGACGAGGATGCTGACCGATGAAGCACGCCAACCCTGACGCCGCCCCACGCTTCTGGCGTGACGCGGCCCTGCCCTTCATCGAAGCCCGGGCCATCGACGATGGGCGCAAGGTCTGCTATTCGCGTCACTCCCACGATCACTTCTCCATCGGCGCGATCACCGCCGGGCGCAGTACCTATATCCACGAACGCTCGAGTTTCCAGGTGGAAAGCGGCACAGTGGTGCTGATGAACCCCGGCGACGTCCATGCCTGCAACCCGATCGACGATCAGCCGTGGTCCTACGTGATGTTGTACGTCGACACCCAGTGGCTCAGGGATCTGCAGCGCCGTATCGGCTTTGACGAAAACCTCGATTTCCAAGGGTTCGCCACCACCCACAGCCGCGACGCAGAGCTGTTTGCCGCGTTGGGACGGTTGTATGGGCAATTGGTGGATGAGCAACTCGACACGGCCGGCAAGCACGCCGCCGCCGAGGCTTTTTTCATGGACCTGCAACAACGCCTCAACCCGGCCGGCCGTCCGGACCGGGGCAGTCATCCAGGGCTGATGCGTGCGGCGCAATTTATCCATGACCATTGCAGCGAAGCCTTGAAGCTCGAAGACATCTGCACCGCCGCGCAGCTGTCGCCGTCCTACCTGAGCCGAGCCTTCAAGCGCCATTACGGGATGACGCCCCACGCCTTCCTGGTCAACCGCCGGATCCAGTTTGCCCGGCGCCAATTGCGCGAAGGCAAGCTGATCGCCGACGTCGCGCTGGACAGTGGGTTTGCCGACCAGGCGCATTTCCAGCGCGCCTTCAAACAACACCTGGCGGCGACGCCCGGGCAATATCGCGGCTGATACCGCAGCCCGGATATGGGGTGAGTCCCCCTGTGGCGAGGGAGCTTGCTCCCGCTGGGCTACGCAGTAGCCCTCGATTCTGGGCGACTGCTGCGCAGTCGAGCGGGAGCAAGCTCCCTCGCCACAACAGCATCCCTGCCTCGAAAGAGCGGACCGCAGCCACAACAGCACGCCCTCTGACATGCCCGGGTTACCGCCACTTCAATTCATGGCAACAACAGATACACCGCACTCACCACCAACAACACCGCCATCGCCCGGTTGAACAGGCGCATGGTCGCCGGATTCCCCAGCCACGAGCGCAGGAAGCTCCCCGCATAGGCCCAGCAGCCCACCGAGACGTAGCAGATCACCAGGTAGATCGCCGCAAACTGCCACACCAGCCGCACCTCGCCATCGGCGACGAATGCGCCCATTCCCGCCACACAGGCCAGCCAGGCCTTGGGATTGAGCCATTGCATCAGCGCGCCGTAGAGCATCGACGGCTCTGTCACATATA
>NZ_JABAEE010000052.1:0-51889 GCF_023701885.1 Pseudomonas sp. CG7
GCTCCACACCCACGGCCTTTAGCGCGACGATGCGTTCGGCGATCTGCTGAGGGGTACCGATCAAGTTGGTCTTGAAGCCATCGTTGTACTGCACCAGGTCTTCGAAACTGGACTTGGCCCAGTTGCCTTCGCCCTCCGGGCTGGACTTGCCGGCCTGTTTCGCCGCGTCGCCAAAGGCATTGACGGCCTCGGGATCGGCCTGGTCGATGATTTGGGCAAGGACCGCCCGCGCCTCTTCTTCCGTGTCACGGGCAATGACAAAGGCATTCACGCCGACCTTGACCTTGTGGTGGTTGGCCGCGGCTTTTGCCTGGAGATCATCGATCTGCGCCTTGACGCCTTCCACGGTATTGCCGTTGGTGAAGTACCAGTCCGATACCCGGGCGGCCATGTCCCGAGCCGCACGTGAGCTGCCGCCCTGGAAAATTTCCGGGTGCTGCTGCAGGGGTTTTGGCTTGAGGGTGTAGTCGTGGAAGCGGTAGAAGTCACCGCGCAGCGTGAAGTTATCAGTGGTCCAGATGCCCTTGAGGGCGGTGATGAATTCTTCGGAGCGGCGATAACGCTCGTCGTGCTCCAGCCACGGCTCGCCAATGGCCGTGAACTCGCCCTTGAACCAGCCCGACACGACGTTGACCGCCACTCGGCCACCCGTCAGGTGATCGATGGTTGCGATCTGCTTGGCCAACACAGACGGCGTCCACGGCCCCGGCAACACCGCGGCGATGACTTTCAGGCGCGTGGTGGCGGCCAGCAAGGCATGGCTGAACGCCACGGACTCGTGCTGGTATTCGGCGCCGTAGCCGGCGGTAAAGCGTACCTGGGACAAGGCGTAGTCGAAGCCGGCCGCTTCAGCGATCTGGGCCAGCTTGCGGTTGTAGTCGATGCCCCAGTCGGTGCGTTGTTCGATTTTGCTGACCACCAGTCCGCCGCTGACGTTGGGCACCCAGTAGGCAAATTTGATCGTGTCCTGGCTCATTGCATGTACTCCACGGCTCGTTTTGAAAGGAAAAAGGGATCAGGCGGCACTGGCGTTGCGTCGGACGCTCGGGACCAGGCTCAGCAGCGCCGATTCGACGGCGCGCTCGATACGGTCCAGCACCTGTGGGCTGGAAATGCGGTATTGGCTGAAATCGGTTTCGCTGGCATAGACGCCCACCGGCAAGCTGAGGGCTTGGAAGAAACCGAACAGCGGCCGCAACTGGTGATCGATGATCAAGGCATGGCGATCCGAGCCCCCTGTCGCGGCGAGCAGCACCGGTACGTTCTTGAGGGCTTCGTGATGGACAAAATCGAACAGGTGCTTGAACAAGCCGGTGTACGAGGCTCGATAGACCGGGCTGGCGGCGATCAGCAGATCGGCCGACTCGATGGCGTGCAGGTCGTCCTGTACCGCGGCCGGCAATGCCTCGCGACGTAACACCCCGGCAAACTGCGGACCGACCTTGGCCAGTTCGATCAAGCGCACCTCGACCGGCAGTTGCTGTGCGAGCCTGTCCACTATCGCCTGGAGCAGGACCAGCGTGCGTGACGGGTGTTGCACGCTGCCTGACACCGCCACCACTTTGAATTGCTTGCTCATCAGTTACCCCATGCCTGGAGACGCCACCTCAGCGTCTGCACAGGGTGTAGAGCAGCAACCGTGCCACGTTCATATACCTTTAATAATCAATACGTTAGAAGTACAGCCTAATCACTTTGCTGTCGCTCGACGGACAAGCTGTTGTTCCACTGTTGCCTGGTGAACACCTGCGTTTCGATGCCTGTCACGACAACTGTTGCCGGGCATACAGTTGCGCAACAGATTGTCCGCAGCCAGGACAGCCCTATCACCGACGAGCGTCGTACAGACCCGCATTCATGGGCGTCGCGGGTCGGGCATGGACCGTGCAATGACTGTTGGCACCGGCAGGTTTCCCCTGCCCGCCTACTCGCCATCAAGAAGGAACATCAACATGACCGCACAGCAACAACACCTGCCGCCAATCCTTTCCACCGGCACCGACTACGAGCCCTTGGCCGAGCGTTTCCGGCCGATCTTTGCGCGCATCCAGGCCGGCGCCCTGGAGCGCGAGCAGACCCGCAGCCTGCCCTTTGAACAGGTGAAATGGCTGAAGGAAGCCGGCTTTGGCGCCATCCGCGTACCGCTCGAATATGGCGGTGCCGGGGCCTCGTTACCGCAACTGTTGCAACTGCTGATCGAACTGGCCGAAGCCGATTCCAATCTGCCCCAGGCCCTGCGCGGGCACTTTGCATTTGTCGAGGACCGCCTCAATGCCCATGCCAGCAGCCCACAGGACATTTGGTTCAAGCGCTTCGTCGAGGGTGAGTTGGTGGGCAACGCCTGGACGGAGATCGGCGCGGTGAAAATCGGCGAAGGCGTCACCCGGGTTTCCCGCCAGGGTGATCAATGGGTGGTCAATGGCGCCAAGTACTACAGCACCGGCAGTATTTTCGCCGACTGGATCGACGTGTATGCCCAGCGTGACGACAACGGTGCCGACGTGATTGCCGCCGTGCGCGTGCACCAGCCGGGCGTCAAGCAAAGCGATGACTGGGACGGCTTCGGCCAACGCACCACCGGTAGCGGAACATCGCTGTTCGAGAACGCATTGGTGGAGGCGGAAAACCTCATCGACTTCTCCACCCGCTTCAAATACCAGACCGCGTTTTATCAACTGGTCTTGCTCGCCGTGCTGACCGGCGCCGGCCGTGCCGCGGTCCATGACATCACCGAGCAAGTGCGCAAACGCACCCGGGTCTTCAGCACCGGCAATGCCAGCGAAGTGAGCCAGGACGTGCAGGTGCAGCAAGTGGTCGGCCGGGCCTCGGCCCAGGTCTATGCCGCCGAAGCCACTGCCCTACGGGCCGCGAGCGCTTCCCAACGCGCCTATGAAAGCCGCTTCAGCCAGAACGCCGAGACCGAACGCACCGCCAACATTGCCGCCGAGTTGGAGTCCGCCCAGGCCCAGGTGGTGATCTCCGACCTGGTGCTACGCGCCACCAGCGACCTGTTCAATGCCCTCGGCGCTTCGGCCACCAGCACCAGCAAGGCCCTCGACCGCCACTGGCGCAACGCCCGTACCGCCGCTTCGCACAATCCGTTGATCTACAAGGAGCGGATTATTGGGGATTGGGAAATCAATGGTACGGAACCGCCGTATGTCTGGCAGATTGGTGGGGGGGCGAAGCAGGTCTGAGTGCTTGGGGTCGGTGTGTAAAACCGTCATGGGGTAACGGCGGCTTAGACCGCGCTCCTCCAGTGGGAGCGGGCTTGCTCGCGAAGGCGGTGTGTCAGTTTGCAGTGATGTTGGATGTGCTGGCCTCTCGCGAGCAGGCTCGCTCCCACAGTGGTTCTGTGTTGTACATGAGTTTCGTGTCTGCTGAAGATCCAGTGTGGGAGCGAGCTGCTCGCGAAGGCGGTGTCACAGTCGATGACGATGTTGGATGTGCTGGCCTCTTCGCGAGCAGGCTCGCTCCCACATGTTTTACGGTGTACATGAGTTTGTGTCTGCTGAAGATCCAGTGTGGGAGCGAGCCTGCTCGCGAAGGCGGTGGTTCCGTTACATGGATGCCCGCGCCTCACACCACAAGCTCGACGTAGCGGGATTCCCCACCTCCAGTCGCGCCCGACAACCAACCCCATACGAAACTCAAGGTAGTACGCCCTTCGTGATCGACACCCACCGTCCCACGAGACCAGCCAGAAAGAATCTCACCCTCCGTAGTCAAGCATTGGAAGAGAAGCTCAATGGTATCGGGGCCCGTCACGCGTCCGACTTGATTGCCCAGGCGAATTCGGCCGCCTTGGTAGGTGCTGGAAATGGCACCCTCCTGGACATGGTAATGGAATACCGTGCCTGTCCCGGAGAGTCCTTGGGCGTTGTCCGCCACCGTAAACCGGCGATTGTGCAAACGCTCGTTGAGAGAAGAAAAGGGAGTTTCCATAAGTGTCGCGTCCTTTAGTCGAGATGTTCCATTGCAGCCGTCGATGACCCTAAACCATTTTTGTCGCCACTGGTAAAGCCTTCCGGGCAAGCACCCAGTTGCAGATCCAATTGCCGACCTCTCCACAAAGCCAATAGGAACTCATCCCAGCCGATCAAAACACTGGCATCATGCGTTTTTCCTTGCACTCATGGAGTGACTGTGACGAATCTAAGTGCCGCCCCTGCGTTTGCACCTGCCTCCACTCTATCGCCTTACCGCTTCTTTCCCCGGCTCGGGATGTTTGTGCTGGCCACCGTGATCGTCTTCCTGGCGGCGATGCCCGAGGTCCTTTTCGTCCCCGCAGACATGCAGGCCTATCTGACGTTCACGACCACCTCCGGTATCACCGCGCTCCTTCTCTTCGCCCTTTTCGCCTTGCAATATCGCGCCGATTTACGTTCACAGTGGCGCGGTCGCTCCATCCGCAAACCCCTGCAATGGGGAGCGATGGGCACCATCGGGGCCTACCTGCTTTTCGGGGTCGCCGTCCTCGTACTCGGGTTGCCGCGTGAAGTGTTCATGGCCGAGCTTCTGGATGGGCTCAACAATTGGCAGGCCACGATCAAGATCGCCTCGCTGATCGTGCTGCCGCCCATCGCCGAAGAATTATTCTTCCGCCACTACATGCTCCGGCTGTTTCCCTACGAGAACAGCCGTGCCTGGACATGGGTCGCGATCATCGTGACGTCGGCCATCTTCGCCGGCATGCACATCCAATACGGAAACTGGCTGACGGTCGTGCTGATCTTCGCCTGTGGCGGCGTGTTCGCCGTCGCCAGAGTCGCCAGTGGTGGCCTGCTGGTGCCGGTGCTCCTGCATTCGTTGGCCGAGATTGTGGCGCTGACCACGGACAAGTCGTTCTCGTTGATGGGGCTTTACGGTTGAGTCAGGCGAAGGCGCCATGCCACGCTATGATTTTGCGAACACCAGCATTTCAAACAAGGGCAACGATGAACACTCACGCAACATGCCTCGGACTGCTTGCCTTGACGCTTCCCTTGCTGTGCGAGCCCGTCCAGGCCTCGACATGGCAGATCTGTGAGATGGAGCTGCGTGTCGTCGAGGTGCTGAAACGACCCTATCCGCAGCTTCAGGCGCAGGTGGTGAACGTCAGGCCGAAATCCAACTCGGTGGAGTGCCCGCAGCCAGGCTCGTTGCTCACCTTCACCCCGGAAACCCCGGACTACCAAGCTACGCTCCCCCGCCGCCAATGGCCCGGGAAAGGGCAGTCGGTACGGGTGGACTACCGCTACCTGGATGGTGTCTGTAAAGGCGACGGCAACTCGTATGCGTGTCGTATCAAACATTACCCGGTGGTGGGTCGATAAGCGGGCGGGCGGCGACCGGGGCTTTGTTCAATTCGGTGAAATGACTGATGCCTCATCGCGAGCAAGCTCGCTCCCACAGGGGGTGTGGATGTTCACAGCATCCCGATTCACCTTTGTGGGAGCGAGCTTGCTCGCGATGACGTAGGCACATCCAACCCCAAGGCTCAGGCCAACAGCTCAGTGATCCACCGAACCTGCCGCGCAATGTCCTGCTGCTTCTCTTCAGGCACAGCCTGCCGTGCCTTGGCGAAACTGGCCAGGGTCTTGTGCTTCTGGCGCAGCAGGCGCTGCCACTTGGCCAGGAAGACCGGGGGTCGGGTGTGCAACTGCAGCGGGCCGAAATACAGCTCCTCGGCGGTGTACGCCACCGGCCCGGCGCGCTCGGCCACGATGATCTCGTAGTAGAAGCGGTTTTCCCGCAGCAATTCCTCGCAGAGGATGCGGTAGCCGTTTTCCATCAGCCATTGGCGCAGCGGTTGTTCGCCGCCGTTGGGTTGCAGGATCAGGCGCTCCCGACCGCTCAACCGCGCTTTGCCACTGTCCAGGATGTCGCGGATCGTCTCGCCACCCATGCCGCAGAGGCTGATCGCCGTAATTCCGTCCTCCGGCTCGATTGCCGCCAGGCCGTTGGCCAGGCGCACGCTGATCCGCTGCTCCAGGCCATTTTCGACCACCGTGCGTTCGGCGGCGCGCAATGGCGTTGTTGCCACCTCACCGGCCACCGCCGTCGCGATGACGCCACGGCGCAGCAAGGCCACCGGCAGGTAAGCGTGATCCGAGCCGATATCGGCCAGGTGCGCGCCCGCCGGCATGTGCGCCGCCACGCGCTCCAGGCGCATGGACAATGTGTGTTCGTTCAACTGCAATTCCCTGGGTTAATCGTAGAACGGCTCGACCGCCGTCCGACTGCCGACAAAGAAGCTGTCGGCGACCAAGCGCAGTGGCTGCAGGTCCATGTCGATGGCTTTGTCGTTGATCAGTTGTTGAAAATGCCGGTACACCGCCGCGTACTCGCCCTCCTCGGATACCGCCTGGGGCACGCCGTCGATGCTCAACAGGGCACCGCCGTTGTCCAGGCGCAACACGCCTTCGGCGCAGCGAATCTCGATGCTCCAGAGCTCGTCATGACCATGGTCGAAGTCGAACTCCGCACGGATATCGAGGTGACGCGCGTCGGCCATCTTGATGCTGGCGGCAATTGGCGACTGGCAGTTGTCCGGCACGCGCAACTCGGCCGATTCCACGAACAACGGCAGTGCCAGCAGATGGGTCGCGATCGACAAGGCATTGATGCCCGGAGCGACCACGCCCAGGCCGCCGGGTTGCCAGATCCACGCCTGGCCCGGGTGCCACTTGCGCACGTCTTCCTTCCAATCGATCTGCACGCTCTGCAAGGTGCGGTTGGCCAGCCAGTCACGCGCGGCTTCGATGCCTGGTGCATAACGGGAATGCCAGGCGAACAGGCCGCTGACGCCTTGCTCGCGAACCTGCTCCACCAAGGCCATGGCTTCACCCAACGTGGCGCACGGCGGCTTTTCCACCAGGACGTGCTTGCCAGCCGCCAGCGCCTGTTGCACCAGGGCGAATCGACCTTGCGGCGGCGTGCAGAACGCAATCGCATCGACCTGCGGACCGTTTTCCAGCAGCTCGCCCAGGGAGCGGAAATTCTCCACCCCGGCGCAAGGCTGTCCTTGCGTGGCGACCGCCACCAGTTGGAACGCGGGGTTGGCGTGGATGGCTGGAACGTGTTGATCCTGGGCAATCTTGCCGTAGCCCACCAGGCCGAGACGAATCGGTTGCATCGATGACTCCTGATTTTTTGTACTTATGATCGGCCAGCAAACTAGACGCAACTCGCCTGGCGGACAATGGGGGTCGTGCAGTATCTATTCGAATGCCCCGCCCAGTTGGGCAAATACTTCAGGCGCGTCGCTGTGCACAGTCCGCCGTCACGACGTTGGTCACCCGGCCGAAGAAGGGTTCGAGTCGCTCACGCGGCGCGTCGTGCTCCACCACCAGGGCGGCGACTTCTTCGCAGGCGGCCACCTGGTAGTGGGCAACGCTGGACAGCTTTTCATTGGTCACCGCCGCGATCACCTGCCCACTGGCCACAACCACCGCGCGCTTGAACTCCGCGTCATCCAGGCCGAACGCCGTAACGCCATTATCGGGATCGATGGCACAGGCGCCGAGGAAACACAGGTCAAAACTGAACTGGCGCAATTGCTGGACGGCCGTCAACCCAATCACACCACCGGCGACTGGGTTCAAGCGGCCGCCCAGCAGGATGACTTCGGCCCGGGGCAGTTTCATCAACTGGACCGCAATCAACGGCGAATTGGTGGTGAGGGTCAATGGCAGCTGCGGATCGATGGCGCAGGCAATCGCCAGGTTGGTCGACCCGGCGTCGATGAACACGTGCTGGCCCGCGCGCAACAATGCAGCGGCGGCTTGGCCGAGGCTGCCCTTGCGCGCCGGGTCTTTGCGCACACGCGCCTCCATCGACCCTTCGGCCGCGGGCACGAGGATCGCGCCACCATAAACGCGCTTGCACACCCCCGCCGCTGCCAACGCGCCCAGGTCACGCCGGATCGAGTGCTCGGAGACCTTGAATTCGCTGGCCAAGTCAGCCGCGATCACCCGGCCATACCGGGCGAGACGCTGGCTGATCAATTGCTGGCGTTCACCGGGGAACGCTTCGTGAGGAGTGGTCATGACATTACAACCTGCGTAAACGAGCACTAATGATCACAAACGAGCAAATAGTGCCGGTTATGCGGCGAAGCGTCAAACCCGAGCGCTCACGCGGTAAATATCAAGCGCCCCCAGGGACATTGGTGCCCATGCCCAATGGCAGGAAAGGTTTGATCTCGTCGATTTCCTCGGCGCTGAGGCGCAGCTGTGAACCGGCAATCAACCCATCGACCTGCGCGGGACGACGGGCACCGACGATGGCGCCGGTCACCACCGGTTTGCGCAGCACCCAGGCGATGGCGACTGCCGCCGCACTGACGCCGTGCCGTTCGCCGATACCAGCCAAGACCTCCACCAGCGCCAGATTCGCGCTCAAGCGAGGCTCCTGGAACTCCGCGCTTCGCGCCTTGCGCCAATCGTCGTCGGGCAATTGGGCGATGCGTTCGCGGGTCATGCTGCCGGAAAGCAGTCCCGAGTGAAGGGTGGAATAGCCCAGGACCCCCATTCCCGCCTGCTCGCAAAATGGCAGGACGTCGCCCTCGATGTCTCGCATCAAGGCCGAATACGGCGGCTGGAGTGAGACGATCTGGGTCACCGCCTGGGCCCGCTTGAGTTGCGCAACATCGAAATTGGAGACGCCGATAGCACGAATCTTTCCCTGTTCGCGGGCAGTGGCCAAGGCCGAAAGTGCTTCCTCGATCCCTTCACTGCTGCCGTCGGCAGGAAAGGCCGGCCAGTGGATCTGATAAAGATCAATGGTTTCGACTTGCAGTCGACGCAAGCTTGCCTCGACCTCGGCGAGCAATGACTGAGGCGTCAGCGAGTGTGAGATCAACCGGGTGACCGGGTCCCACACCAGGCTGCCCTTGGTGAACACCAACGGACGCCGCGAAGCCGGTACCCGACGCAACAACTGCCCGACCAGTTGCTCGGCATGGCCCAAGCCATAAACCGCCGCCGTGTCGATCCAGTTCACCCCGCGCTCGACGGCATATTCAAGGGCGCCGAGGCTGTCCTCGTCATCCTGCGCGCCCCAACTGTATGCCCAGCCGGTGCCGGCGATGGCCCAGGTTCCCAGGCCAATGGGGGAAATCATGAAATCCGATGATCCAAGACGATTCTTTTGCATAGCGCGCTCTCCACAGATGATGTGGGCCAGTATCCGCGAGGGATCTCATGACGATAAGATGGGTAATCGTATTTGAACTACTGAACATTATTCATGAGTCAGCACCCCGATCTGTCCGAACTGGATGCCTTCGCCGCCGTTGCTCGCCATCGCAGCTTTCGCAAGGCCGCCGACGAGCGTGGCGTTTCGGCTTCTGCATTGAGTCACGCGATGCGTGCACTGGAAGCACGCCTGGGTGTCAGGCTGCTCAACCGCACCACGCGCAGCGTGACCCCGACCGAGGCCGGCCACCAGCTGTTGGCAACGCTGACCCCTACCCTGCAGCAGGTTGCCGATGCCCTGGCGCAGTTGACCTCGCTGCAGGACGTGCCCGCTGGCAAGCTTCGCCTCAACGTGGCGCGTCCGGCGGCGCGCGCGGTCTTTGCCAAGGTGCTCGGGGCAGTCGTGGCCCGGTACCCGCGCATTCAACTGGACCTGGTCACCGATGATGGCCTGGCCGATATCGTCAGCGGCGGGTTTGACGCTGGTGTGCGCTTTGGCGAAAGCCTGGCCGGCGACATGATCGCCGTTCCTGTCGGGCCCCCTCAATCGTTCGTGACTGTAGCCGCGCCAACCTATCTGGCCGCGAAGGGGATCGTCCAGGCGCCACGGGACTTGCTCGACCATGCCTGCATCGCCCGGCGTTTTCCCAGCGGCAAGCTCTACGCCTGGGAGTATCAGGCCGAGGGGCAACCGATCCGGTTGTCCGTCACCGGCCCACTCATCCTTGAAGACGATGCGCTGATGATCCAGGCGGCAAAAGATGGCGCCGGGATTGCCTACGTGTACGAGGAGCTGGCGCGCGATGACCTGCGCAACGGGCATCTCACGGAACTGCTTGCGCAATGGAAAGCGCCGCCAAGCCGGTTTTTTCTCTACTACCCCAGCCGACGCCATGTGCCGCCGGCCCTGAAAGCGCTCATCGAATTCATCCGGGCGCAAGATTGGCTAACCTGAAACCGCCAGGCAAAAAAAAGCCCCGCGACCGAGGACGGTGCGGGGCAAAGGGAATTGGTTGGTTGCGGCCAACCAAAGGAGCACGGTGAAAAACGTTTACGGGCCGGTCAGATACATTCCTGTGCGGCGCGTTCAAAACTTGAAGGCAAGAGGTTGGAAGCCAGCAGGTGGCGCTCGTAGATGAACACCTTGCCGCCGCTGCCGGCCTTGTAGGCTTCCAGCACGTTGTCCGCCGACACTTTGCTCGGCACCACGATGCGGTAGCTGCGCTGGGTCTGCGAGACCATCGGGTTCAAGGCATTGCCCTGCAACTTCGGTACGACGCACTCGGCGTATTGGGCCGGCGTCTTGCTGGTCTGCAAGGTCAGCGTCGGGTCATTCGGTGCCGAGGCACAACCGGCCAGCAACAACGGGGAGAACGCCAGGGGAAGCAAAAATAAACGGCGCATGGGTTGGGGTCCTGAAAATAAAAATACGGGGCTGCGTGTTCGATGGCGCTGATTTTCCAATGATTGCCGGCAAAGCAGAACTTGCATTTGGTAATGGTCACTATTACTCCTAGCAATAGTTGCAAGCCGAGAAAGATTGATGAGGTCTATCCATGAGATCGTTTGATCTGATCCGCGACGCGGTATTGCCCGACTTTCGTGAGCGGGTGGCGGACTATCTGGTCCAGTACGAAAGCGTGCTGTTGAGCAATACAGAAGCCGACCCGGAGCTCAAGCGGGCCACGGCCCATCAACTGCGCGGTTATCTGCGCGGGTAGAACACGACGCGAGTATTGGGCATGGCGGATTGGGAGGAACTGGATCGGCGGGTGGTGGATACGTGGCTTTAGCGCCCGGCCAATGACAGGCTGGCCTTCGTGGAATGTGCTCGATTCATTGTGGCGAGGGAGCTTGCTCCCGCTGGGCTGCGCAGTAGCCCCCTGCCGGCTGCGGCCCAACACTGGCTTGCGTCCTGTCCACCAGCCGTTGCACCCATGCGGCATCCTGGTCATTGACCACCCCATAGCGGTTCGGCGGTAAAAAATTCCAGTGATGAGCGGCCTCGTCCAGGCGCTTGAGTTCATCGGCAGACAGCCAGTACGGCGTATTCATCAAAGGCATCAACGCACCGTCGAAACGCCGACCCAGCGGCAGGTTCGTACCGGGGGCGAAAGCGATCGCCAGTTCCTGACGGGGTTGCAGCAGCTTGTCCGGCGCCGGCATTTGCCCTACCCGTCCGTAACTGAAGTTGCCCGAAAACTCCTCCTTGAGCACCAGCCAATGCCCCGCCGCGGTCCGGGCCAGGATCCATTGCGACACACCGCTGTCCTGCATGTACTTCACTTTGCCGTCGGACCATTGCATGAGGGTGTTGCAATCCGGGTCATAGTCGTTGGACCACAGGCAGAGGCCGGAAACCAGGGTATGGTGTTCGAGCTCGACCAGCCCTTGATCGGGCATCGACGCCCAATAACGCTTGGTCGGGTCGCGCGTATCACGCCAGACGTTGTGCACGATCCCCGCCGCCATGAACAGCAAGGTGACGAACACAAGCCAGCCAAAGGAGGCCCCGATGATCCGGTCAAGGTCAACGCCTGGGGCGGATAACCCCTGATAGACCAGCAGCCCCAGCAGAAACACGATACCCGGCAACCCCGGGCCCAGGCACAACGGCGGCACCAGCACCCCGACCCAGCTGACGCGATGCATCGTCGCACGCTCGCGCGCCCAGGCCAGTTCCTGAGCCAGCATCGGTGCCCGCTTCCGTGGGCCGATGCCAGGATCGGGGGTCTGGAAGCGGGTGAACAGGTTGTAGATGTCATCGCTCATGGATCGGATCATGCCTTTGAAATCATCATGGTCGAGTGCCCCTTCGGGACGCCCTTTGACGCTGGAACAGGCGTATTATCCGGGTAACCAAGCGCCGTGTAGACCCCCGATCATGCCCATCTCCCAGACCCGCCCTTCACCCGCGCCCTTGCTCAAGCCAGGCGAGACAGTGGTCCTGTTCGACGGTGTTTGTAAACTTTGCAATGGCTGGGCGAAGTTCCTGATCCGCCATGATCACGCCCGACGCGTGCGGTTGGCCTCCGTCCAGTCGCCCGAAGGACAAGCCTTGCTGGCCTGGGCGGGCTTGCCCTTGCAGCAGTTCGACACCATGGCCGTGGTTCGCGATCAACATTACTGGGTGCGCTCGGAGGCGATTCTTGAAGTGGTTGCCCTACTGCCCTGGGTTTGGCGTCCGGTGCACCTGCTGCGTTACGTCCCCCGCGTATTTCGGGATTGGGCCTACGATCGCATTGCCCTGAATCGGTACCGGCTGTTTGGCAAGTACGACGGGTGCCTTTTGCCGAGCCCGGATCATGAGCGACCTTTCTTGAAGGTGCCAACGCCTGCGAGCAATCCGGTGGAACGGATCGGTACTTAGCCCGCCAATAGCTCAATCCACTGACGTGGCGTCATCTTCGTCACCATGATCAGCACAATGACAAACATCCCCAGAAATCCAAAGACACCCATCCAGAACCACTTTTGATACACGGATGAGTATCGATCATCGAGCGCCCGCCCGTCCCCAACCGCACTCGAAGCCATCACATGTAGCCGCTTCTGGAGCACCAGTACCGGAAGCCAGAGCGCGCCCACGCAAAAAAAGATGATCAGCGACGTCATGACCCATTCAGTGGTCAGGGGAAGTCCGGCCAGTCTCAGCAGCAGGTAGCCCGTCCCTATCTGAATAAAGCCCGCGGGCGTGGTAATCCAAGTGTCGAACTGAACGACCGTCCTGGCCACGTGGGCAATGACCTGAGGGTTGGCGGTGCGGCTGGCAGCGATCAGGTAGAGATAGGACCCCATGCCGAAGCCGAAGAGAAAAATGGCAGCAATGATGTGGAGGTACTTCAGGCAAAGATAGAGCATCTGTCAGCCCTGCTCGTCAGAGAAGTGTACAGACAGGCTCAAGTTTTCGGGGTCGTTGATGGCGGCCATGTATTCGTCGACGGTGATTTCACCCACGCAGGCCCTGGCACCGGGTTCGGGCAGATACCCTTGGGCGACTTTTGCCGCCAAGGCAACGGCTGCACAGCTGGGAATCTCCGGGCCCTTGTCGTTCATGGCGGTGAGTTGCACGTTCATCGACAACGGTTCGCCATTGACCCCCATGCCATGGACGTCGATGTACATTGCACTTTTGCCATCGCCAAATCGTTCGAACCAGAGCCCCCACCGATGTAGCCTGGCGGCCCAAGTAACATGATCACGCACCAGCCCCATCCGCATTGCCTGGGCCAGCAGGTAGTTGGCGATGCCGCCTAGCTTCAGGCCTGCGCCGGCCTTGAAGCTCAGGTTCCGGGCACCATAGCGGCTGGCGAAGATATCCATGTCCGGCACGTCGACATTGGCCAATACCCGGGTCCCCATGTGCCGCAATCTGCGAAGCGTCAGATCCTGCCATCCCAGGACCTCATGCGCCCGGCCATTCCTGAGTTGCTTGATCGGCTTGCCCGCATAGGCGAGGACGCCTTCGACGGTGGACAACCCCGGCATCTTGGCCGAAGAGGAAATGCCATGTTCGATGGTGTCGATGCGTTTAAATCGATGCCGCTGCTGATCGATAAGGGCGGCCGAGAGCGTCGGCACTGAGCTGCAACCACTGAGGATCGCCACGCCTGCCTGTTTTGCCCGGGCGTCGAGTGCGCCAATGCCGGTGACAAAGGCTCTGGAATCGGACAGGTCACAATAGTTCTCGCCCGCGTCGATGCAGCTCTCGGCGACTGCATAGGATTGCCCTTGAAAGGGGCCGCCGGTATGAATGACCCATTGGATGTTCATCGAGCCAAGGACGGATTTGAAGCCCGGCCCCATGGCGTCGCCGCACCAACTTTGACACACCGAGTTCGATTGAGTGTTCAACTCATCGACTTTGCGCTGCAGTTTTTGGGCGTCACGCCCGGAAATAACCAATTGCACGCCTGGCATCACCACCAGATGCCTGGAAACGATACTGCCGAAATTTCCATACCCACCGACCACCATGACCCTGAGCGTCATTCCATCCGTCCCTAAATATTCGATGAGGCAAGCACCTTGCCACAAGAAAGACTCGGTGGTGTACCCCCAGCGGTGGGTCGCTGTCCCTTTGTGGCGAGGGAGCTTGCTCCCGCTGGGCTGCGCAGCAGACCCATGTCGTCAACTCAATTAGCCTGACACACCGCGCGTGATCTGGATTTTCGACAGCCGCGCCAGCCAGGAACACGCCCTCTCAACGGGGGCAGACAAACGCAGGCGTGAGCTGACCGCCGTCGCCCTGAACGACGCCGGCGTACATATGGCCCGCTGTGTCAGTTTCGACTTCGAAGAAGAATGCCGCCTCCGGCATGGCGGCGACTGGCGCCTGCGCCTGGCCAAGGTACACACGACCAGCGCGCCTGCGAGCCATCGATGACCCACTCTCTCGCGAAACTTTCTGGTATCCAGTCGCGATCGCCACCGACATGATCGGCACGGTGGCCACCGTCACCAAGTTGCTGATCAAGTTCATTTAACCGGACAGGCCCGCAGAAGCGGACCTTCTATCATCGAGTTTCATGAAAATCATAGGGGATTACAGTCCGCTCCCCTTTTCCAGATTTGCGTTTTACACCCAGAAGTTATCAGCCACTCCGACCAATTGAACGGCCTCCTCCCCCAACGGCTCGGCAAAGACGACATCCAAATTACGATACCCGGAATAATCCCCCACCAAGCTCAACTCGAACCGAGCCCCATCCGCGTCAGCTTCGTAGCTCTTCAAATAAGTCAGGTCCTTGGCTTCATTAAAAACCACGTCCAACGTGCCGTCGTAACCATTTCCCAACCGAGTAAAGCCCAAGGCGGACACATCGATCGTGTCTTCCCCCACGGTATAGTCCATCAGGCGATCCGTGTGATTTTCGGTGGCGGTACGGTAGCTGTCGCTCAGCAAGTCGAAGCGAAACACATCGTTATTACCGCCGCCCGCCAATAGATCTCGGCCCTCTCCGCCCACCAATACATCATTCCCTAACGCGCCATACAGGCGATCATCGCCCGCGCGCCCTTCGATGATTTCGCCTCGGGCGTTGCCTTGTAGATGATCGGCCCCTTCGGTGCCCGTCAACCTGGGTTGCTGAAACAGAAGGTTGGCTTCATTCAGCGCTTGCCCCAGGTTACCGTCGAAGACCAATTCGAAACGTTCGCCATCCGCGTTGACCTCGAAACTTTTCAGGTAGGTCCGCGTCCCGCTTTCATTGACGCGTATTGCCAGCGTTCCGTCATGTCCATTACCCAGCCCGAGGAAGCCCAGGGACGAGAGATCGATCGTGTCGGTGTTGGGGTCGAAGTCGGTGATTCGGTCGCTGTGGGCCGCGCTTGCGGTTCGGTAACTGTCGGTGACTGACTCATAACGGAACGTATCGGCCCCGGCGCCGCCCGTCAGCAGGTCACGACCTTGCTGGCCATCGAGCAGATCGTTACCGGCCCCGCCAAAGATTGCATCGTCGAACGAGGCGGTACCTAGCAAGTAGTCGTCATCGCGGCCACCGTCAAGGTGGTGATAACCGTCGTCGGGATTGCCAAAGCTGTGGTCCAGGCTGCCGTCGGGGTTCAACTGAACCAACGCGGCCAGATAACCGTCCGCGCTCGTACCTTGGCTTCCCCCGATCAATAGCTTGCCGTCGGCCAGCACGATCATGTCGGCGACGGCGAAAGGAGCGCTTTCCGAGCCCCAACGTACCTGCCCCTGGTCACCGAAATCGGTGTCGAGGGAGCCGTCGACGTTGAGTCGAATGACGGTCGCTACACCGCCCGAGGCGCCCGCCAGCAGGATTTTGCCGTCATCCTGGATGACGAGGGCAGTTGCGTGAACATCCAGGGCCAGGCTGCCGCCGTTTGCAAAGCTGCTGTCCAGGGTGCCGTCCGGGTTGAGGCGGGTCAGGGTCGCTTGCCCCGTGACCAAAACCTTCCCGTCTGCCTGCAGCGAAACGTCGAGCGTGCGGCTGGGGGGAATGCCAACGGCCGCTGGCAAGTGCAGGACCCCAGCCTCGCCGAAAGACGAGAGCAAGGTCCCCGTCGCGTCGAAGCGGGCGATGTAAATCTCCCCGGAGGGATACCCAGCGCTTGCGAAAAAGCTGCCGTCGCGTTGCACGGAGAACGACGCTTGCTGGCCTAGGTCTTCATTCCAGTAGAAAGGCACTGTCGCGGTGCCGCCGTTGCCGAAACTCGTATTGAGGCTGCCGTCAGCCAAGTGACGACTGATGCCCGACACCCAGGCGTCGCCTACTTTCACGTAGCGCGTCACCAGGTAGCCCCCTCCCGGCTGCACGGCGGCATTACCGCCGTCCTCGATATCGAGCGCCACAGGGAGGAGGGATTTACCATCTCCACTGAAGTTGCGGTCCAGGCTACCATCGGCATTGAACCGAACCAGGCTACCGGTGAAGCCTGAATCCTCTTCGCCGCCGAGCCCCAGGCGACTATAAGCGCCAAGCCAGAGAGTACCGTCCGGATCGACCGCGATACCGCCGATTTTGTCCGAGCCCCATAAAGTTGTGGCGACCATGCCCGTGTTCCGCACAGCTGAAGCGGCGGGCGAAATGATCTGAGTCATGTCGATGCCTCCGATAGCTATCTGTCGCCAGAGACAATAGACACGGCTCAGTCAGGTTGCCACTTTACAAGACGAAGGGAGATTCTTGGACGGCCTACTACTCTGCTATCGATGTCGTGGCCTCGGCCGACTTCCCGGCAATAGTGCCCAGGTAAAGCGACAAGACGAACCCAGGTGACGTTCCCAGGGCAATGTCGACCGGAGCGCCAGCGTCATCCGGAATCAACTGCCCGCTCGTATCCTGTTCTTCGTTCAGCGCTTGCTCGACCCGCAGGCCATATCGGATAAATTGAAGAAACCCAGGGTCGGTTATCGCGATGGCCGCCAACGGGTCCCAAAAGTACAGATACGCGCCGATACCGGGGGCGATGGTCGAGCTTTGCAGCACGTTTGTGAGGAATTGAGCAACCGGGTTGTGAATGCTGGAGAGTGCTCGCAAGAAATCCCGATCGATGCGGATCTGGTTACAAGCATTCAGCGCAACCAATTGCACTGGAACCCCGCCATCAAAAACATATTGGGTAGCAAGCGGGTCCAGGAAGATGTTCCACTCTGCGACCTTATTGGTGTAGTAGGGAGCGTCGCCCAGGGTGTCGATAATATTGCCGCCCGCGCCGGGCTGGACGTATTGCGGCAACAAATTGCCTCCCATCATCACGATGCGGTCGATTTTGCTGCGCAACAAGTCTTGTAATGCGTGATCGGTTTGAGCCTGCTGAAACAAATGCCCCCACGTCGTGCCGCCACCGATCATCAATACGGTAAATTTATGATCGGCGTTCTTCAATGTATCCCTTAAGAACGCGACCGCATCGGTCCGCGTGGGGTTCAGGTTTGTCCGTGGAAACGAGGCGTCGTAATGTTGATCCGCTGCCTGGCGTGTTTCGAAGGGAAAGGTATTGCTGTACACCATGGGCCGCTGAAAGCCAGCGACAACGGGGATGCGCTCGATCTCCGGGTCATCGAACACGGTGAGAAAGTTGCTGATGTTTTGAACGCCGTGACTCAAGTGAACAGCGCCCACCCCTGTCACGGTGATGCCTTCGACCTTGACCGCAGGATGCTTCAGCAAATACGAGATGGCCATGTAGTCGTCGAAATCGACATCGGTATCGATAAGCAGGTGCGTGAGGGATTGTGCTGACATGTTGCTAGCCTCCTGGCCAATGAAGAATTCACGTCCGATATAGGTCTTCCGTCAGCGGTCGCCTCCCGCCGCAGGTAGCGATGTAACAGTAGCATCGCCCAAGATAAACGCCTGTTAATATCGTCTCGCGATCCGGCCCGGCCAAGTGGCTGGGGATTTAGCTGGTCCTGATTCAGGTTTATGCCTCGTATTTTGTCGCCGCCATCAAAGCTCAAACCGTATCCGGCTCTCACGACGCTGTGCCGGCGGTAAATCCTCTCCTAGCCTGACCGCCGCCAGTAACTGCTCGACACCGACATGTATGGCATCCGCTTGCACATTGGATGGTTTGAAATCCGGAGCGTTATCAAGGCCTTGTCGGTGTGCTTGAATGATCTTCACGTCTTGGCGAATGACGATGCGGGTGTACAGATGGATGAACGGACGCAACCCCCGAAGGACCCAGCGGGGCAGTCGGAAGCGGTAGGCGATGTAGGTATAGACGCGCGACTGACGTGAATCGATTGGGGTAATTTGACTGATGATCAAAAAAGCCGAGCGCTCGCCCCACTGGTAGTCACAGCGCGTGACGTTGGGCGCAAAAAAACGGTCGGTGTGAACCAGCGGCTCGCCGTCGGGATTACTCAGCCAGTTCATCACACCAATCTTGTCGCCGTCGTCGTGATAGGTCACTTCAATGCTCCGCGCTTTACAGGCGAGCGTGGCGTCCATCGGACGACCCGTGCTGGAACGGAAAATGCCCTCATGCACGAATACGGTATGGGGCACGTCCATGAAGTTCTGTACCAGGCTGCCGACGTCGGCCTCGAAGGTATTGATCATGAAGTAGGTCTGCCAGCGCTTGTCGGCGTAAGCCGGCAGCCTGAATAGCGGCTTGGCCTGTGGGTCACCCGCACCGGTGTATACCCAGACCAAGCCATCGAGTTCCTGCACGGCAAAATGGCGTTGTTTATAGCGATACTCGCCTGATGTCGATGAACACTGTTTAGCGCCGAGACTGGGGATGTGGACCACTTGCCCTTGGGCATCGTAGCGCCAGCCATGGTAGGGACAGACAAGGCAATCATCGGAAACCTTGCCGGCGGACAATCGGGTTCCCCGATGCACGCATTGGTCCAGCAACGCCGCTACCTGCCCATCACGCTGACGAAAAAGCACCAGGTTCAGGCCGAGGATTCTTGCCCGGTAAGGTTTGTTCTTGCGCAGTTCTTTCTGGGCGCAAGCCACATACCATTGTTCGAGGGTTCCATCGCAAGGCGCTTCAAGATGGGTATTCAAAGATGCCGACATGAGCTTTCCGTTAGCGCGAGAATGGCCTCGGCTGTCTCAAGCCGATTGATCAATGGACGAGGTTTGACGTCACCGGCGCGGATACCGCTTAACTCCGCCGCCTGTTGAAGTACTTGGGCCAACACATCAGCGCTGCCTTTAAGCAAGCGAACCCGAAGCGGCCCCAACTGCCCAAGTCGGCGTGCCTGGTTGTAATGAAAGGCGTTGGACAGTTCCGATTCGACCGCCAGGGCCAATGCGCCTGCATCCAGGTCGTCAGAGGTCGCAACCAGCGCGAGGTAATGCGGTGGCATGGCCGAGGCGTTGGGGATCAGGCAAGCAGCCCCTGCCGTGGTGATGCAACGGTCAAAAATGCTTTGCACGATGTGCTCATCAAGCTTTTCTCCGACCAGATCACTGGTCACCGTCGTACGCCCCACAAACTCTACACGCGGAGTAGCCCCCAGCATGCCGACGACTCGGACTCGGTCCCCCAATGCGTAGCGATACAAGCCGCCACCGGTTGTCAGCAGGACTTGCGCGCTTTCGCCCAGGCGCAGGGAGTGGGCATTGCGCAGCGAACCGTCTTCGCAGACAAACTCAAGATAATGGCTGCCAATCGCCAAGGGACACCCCGGCGCGTCACCAAATGGCACGCTGACCACTCCTTCGGTGGCAAACAGACCTTTGGGTAACCATTGCGCCTGGGGGAAGCGCGCCGCCAATGGCTTGCAGTAGTTGCGGCTGGGGCCATCCATCCAGCAACTGACGGCTGCCAGCCGTGGCCATAACTCAGTGCAGACACCTTGGGCTCGCGCACGGCGCAACGCAGACCTGCGGGCGGCGGGTAGCGCATCGTCCAGCCAAGCAAACGTCTGCTCGTGCTCAGCGGTTCCACCATCGAACACTGGCTGCAACAAACTGGTCAAGAACGTAGGACTCCAGACACTGATAAAACTCAAATCAGCGTCTGCCACCAACGCCAGGAGCGTCTGCCTACGCCAGTTAGACAGATCACCGGCAAACGCCGGAATCAACAACGTTCCGGCCAGTCCCGCAATGCTGCTGCCCTTCAAGTACTCCAGATCACTGGCTGAACCAACGGGAATACCATTAGGACCCATCACCGGTACTTGCAAGGGGGGTGACATTGACCAGTAGCCTGAGCCATGACTGATCCCCGGGACTTGACGGTACATATCCGCAAGCCAGACGCCTAGCGCACTGTGCATTTCAGACAGGAAGTCGCGGGTATAAGGAATCGCTTTGTGCAGCGCACTGCTACCGCTCGTACGCTCGAAGAACAGCGGCGGCCGGGAAGTCAGAATCGGTTCCGATTCAGTTTGAGCTCGCTCTATCCAGGGATGCAGTTGTGAGTAGGCATGAATCGGGACGTTGTCGCGAAACTGCGCTGAATCAGCGAGACCCGCAAAGTTGTGGGCACGCCCGAACGCACAATCACTGTTGGCCTTCAGCAATCGTTGCAATAGCCGCTCTTGCGCCAATTCTGGCTGCTCAAGTTGCTCGTGCCATTGATCAAGCAGGGGTTGGGCGCTTTCTATAAAGCGCTCCCACAGCGTGCGCTTGACGCCATTGTCGGCACTCATCAAAAGTAGGTCTTGGCGAGTTGCGTCAGGTAATCCGGTAGACGCTGGGGGGGCAAGAAAACCTGGAGCCAGCCAAACCACAATGGCCGGGTTTCCTTCAGGTTCGATGCCCGGTGCATCTGCTGCCAATGCAGTTGTGATTGTCGATGATGGGTGAGGTTGTAGTTAAAGTTCAGACAGGCCCAACGGACCAGGCGCGGCGCCCTCATGTTGTAGGCCCCCTCAACCACGTCCAAGGGCGTGCGCATGTGGTAGACCCACTGCAGCGAAGACCAGGAAAAAGCAAAGGCGATGTAGGTCAACAGGACGACATGCCCTTTCCACCCCAACACTGTCCCGACCGATAACCACAGCGCGACACTGGCGATCACCTCCAGCCGGATACAGCTGAAATCGCTTTTGGAAAAGTCCTTGAAAGCGGCCGCATAGGTCTTGACCTCGGCGGTTTGCGACCACCGGCCAGTGATACGCGCCGGCAGTAACGGCAACAAAAGACTGCCAATAAATGCCGCGAGCCAGATACCGCCCAGAATCGCGAAATAATATTCGACTCGCTTGCGCAGCAACGACTCGTCTACGCTGGCAATATCAGCCAGTTCCGCTCGGGTGCGATTACGCGTGTGGTGCCCAAGATGGTTGATATGGATGAGCGTAGCCGACGCGCCAAACAGGGTCGAAGCCCACCACATCACGAAGTAATTCAGCTTGCTCTTACTATGGGCCAGCCCATGAAAGGCCTCGTGCATCATCGAAAAGACCCCTTGCATGACCAGGCAAAAAGGAATCAGCACAAGCCACTTGAACCACCCCGCATCCGTGGATGACAACCACGTCAGCGTCGCCCCCCAAACGAATG
The DNA here is from genome assembly GCF_023701885.1 of Pseudomonas sp. CG7. Taxonomy (NCBI): domain Bacteria; kingdom Pseudomonadati; phylum Pseudomonadota; class Gammaproteobacteria; order Pseudomonadales; family Pseudomonadaceae; genus Pseudomonas; species Pseudomonas sp. CG7. The sequence continues at coordinate 21,626 of NZ_JABAEE010000052.1, forward strand.
TCTGCAGCATCAATACACACAGATTGGCCAAGTCGTAACGACGAGAGGGTGAAGTATCGCCGGAACTGCGCATAAGAGGCCCCATGGAAAGTCGGATATCCATTTACACGATCAATGACAAAAGAGATAGCCTGTCGTTTTTTCAGGGCCGCACCGTCGATGATGTCGTATCTCAAAGGCCTTTTATCCTGGCGTCCGGCGGCAAAAGCCCCCGCCGCAAATATTTCCCGCCGCAACGTACGCTTTGCTCTCGATGAGCGTATTCCCCGTTATTGGTACCGTGACTGGCCCCACGTCACGCGTTTTTTTGATGGCCTGTCGATCATGTTTCCACTCGGCGAAAAGCTGTTCATTGATAGCGTCACGCATTTTCGTACCGAGATAGAAACAGAGGGTTCGCTTTGCGACGCGGTTGAAGCGTTTGTTTATCAGGAGGCCTCGCATATTCGCGAGCACAGGCTGTATAACCAGCGACTCGCGGCACAAGGCGCGCCGGTTGAGGCGCTGGAAAAACTGCTGCTGCGCCGACAGGAAGTTGGCAATCGATTGTCGCCAGCGACTCGCCTGGCCATGACCGCCAGCCTGGAACATTTCACTGCCATTCTCTCCGACCAACTCTTGCGAAATCCCGCTGTTCTCAACGGTGCCGATTCGACGATGGCCATGCTATGGCGCTGGCATGCCATAGAAGAAACCGAACACAAGGCCGTCGCCTACGACGTGTTGTGTCTGGTTGCGCGTCGTCCACTTTGGCGATACCTGATGCGGTGCGGGATCATGCTGGTAATGACCGCGTACTTCGCAGTCGATCTGCTGTATTTCATCTACCAACTTGCAGGCACTGATGGGCAACGCCGTAACTGGCGAGGGTGGGCGCGCTTGCAGTGGTGGCTGTTTGTGAATCCTGGCCCACTGACCCGGGCATTTTCGAGCTGGCTGGCCTGGTTCATTCCTGGCTTTCACCCCAATAAGCTCGACAACAGTGCAGCCCTGGAAACGGCTCGTCTCAGGCTGGATGAATACGCTGGGCCCACGCCGTGAGGCCCTCCTTGTCGGGAAAAAAAACCTGGGTGCCAGAAGGCTTTGACGAATGGCCGCTTCATTTTCCAGCCACGCAATGGGCGAGACCCGCTGCACACCTTGATTGGACAGAGCAATTTATCGCGTGCTGGTATGACCCCGCGCCACGTCTTCCTCGAAGTACGTTGGTAGTACTGGTTGCCGGACTGTTTTCCGAATGGTTGCCACGTTGCTTTCAAGATTGCGCCCAGACGCTACGGCGCTCGAACTATCAGGTCCTGCGCATGCCCGTGCGCTCTTCCCGTGGGGTGATGGCTCAAGGAACGTCTATCGACAAGGTACTGACTGCCGAACTCCAGCCAGGCCAGCGATTCGTTGTGTTGGCTCACAGCAAGGGGGGGCTCGATGCGCTTGCGGCAATCTCACAGAACAGCGTCTTGAGTGAGGCGTGTGACGGCGTTGCGTTGGTGCAACCGCCGGCAGGCCCGTCGGCGGTGATGGATGAGGTGCTGGGTTGCAGCACGCACCAACCGGCCCAACGATATCCTTTGGATCGCATTCGTCGAGTGTTTGCCAGAATGCCTTGGGTGGCCGGTGGCGCACGAGACATCAGCCGCCTGCGCGACCCGCACATTGCTCACCTGCTCGACCATCTGGCCGCTGACCTGCATTGCGCGCATGTCGTCAGTTGGACCTGCGCGCCCTGCTCTGCTCTTGACACGCATCACGCACGCCTCAATGCGCTGCGACCCGGCTGGGCGCATGACGGTCAGTTTTACCTCGACCATCAACGACTCGATGGCATGCCGCAGATTTGCCTGCCGCACCTCGATCACGGCCAGCCTGTCTTGGGCGGTGGTGGATTTGATACAACCCGTTTTTGGTTGGCGCTGTTGAATGTCCTGCACGAGACCAAGCCCGGCCTGGGCTATCAGACGAGATAGATCTCAAACCCCGGAATACGCGCCGCCTCCATCGGTGCCAACGCTGACGCACCGCCGATGCAGGGCGCCGTATACAGGTCCATGGGGATGGCGACGCTACGATAACGGCTCATGGCGGCCCAAAGCGGATCATCGTCATACAAGCACATCTGCATCAACGCGTACTGACCGCGAACGCGCACCCACGCGGCATCCAGCAGTGCAGCGAAAATGTGCGGGTTTCGCTGCCGCACCTGTAAATGCGTCAGGTAGATGTCCCGCAGCGCCTCGCCAGGTGCAGCAATGGCAGGGCGCCCCAAGACTGGCGCGCAGGCGTTGAAAGCCAGGCGAAGTGCCTGGTGTGCCATGGGCAGTTTTTCCAGCACCACCCGCTTGATACGCCCGGCATCCCAAGGGGCGACACAACCGAGCACATTGTTACGGGTGTCCAAGGCCAGGAGAAATGACTCGATTCCGAAGTCCGGCCAGGTATCCAGGCGTCGCGAGAACTGCGCTTCACTGAAGACGCAACCAAAGGGCTGGCCTGTCGACTCGCGATCGAGAAATGCCCGCAGTGCATCCGTATGGGCCGGCTGGGCTCGAACGATGCGGACGTTTTCCGGCGTTCTTGGCGCGCGACTCCACCCCCGCTGACCATATACGGAGACGTTGCTATAGCCGCGCCAGTGCGAAAGCATGAGCGGATTGGCTCGCCGCCCACCCAGAAGCGAGTGAACTGCGAGCCTGTTGCCGCGAATGACACAGCAATAAGCGTGCAGAGCACCGGTTTCACGGGCCAACGCTTCGAGCCGCACTTTGACCTCAGCCATCCACGACTTCGACAGGCGTCTGTCGGGCACCAGCCGCAGATCCCCCAGATAGGCCACAGGCTCGATACCGCCATTACGGTAGCCGTCGCGGACCACCAGGCTGGCGATGCCTTTGAGTTCCCCCACCTCGCTTTCGGCTATCCAGGTTCGATGGTCCGTGGCGTGACAATGATGCAGCGCGAAATAGTCCGGCCCACGGTCAAACCGCATCGGCAAACCACCCTGCATCGCCCGCTGCGCCTGAAAGTCGAGTAATTTCAGGTTGTCCGCGGCGCTTGCCTGGCGAATCAGCATGGCGATGGTTGAGCGCCAGCAAACAAGCGCAGCACCATCGGCCGAAAATTATTGGGGTGCAGCTCGCACAAACAGACCAACTCATCGCCCGATGCGTAAAGAGGGTTTCTTTCCAGAAAATACACTACGTTTGCCAGACGCAGGTGAGCCGCTGGAACCTGCGCCAATTCCGCGGTCAGCCGACCTTGTGGAACCTTGAAGGACAGAACGCCCGTTTTCGGATCATAGGCCTCACCAAAACGATCGATTGCCAAGTGATCCATCAGTGCCTGAACGCCAGGATTTGTCATCGTCCCGGCTCGGGGCGAATAGTTCAAAGCCATGGCGCCCAAATAACGGTAGGTCCGGTGACCCTTGCAGATCAGAAACCAATAGAGGGGGATTTCAGACTGCTCCTGCCAGATGTCCCCCGCCAGTCGCATCCAGGCGAAAGCCAATTGCTGGCTTCCCCAGTGTTCACGATCAATGATTGTATCGCCCGAAAAAATCACCCTGATCGGTTTGCCGGCCCAGGTTTTTTCATACAGTTTGAGCGTGGTAAATCCGACGATTATTTCACCCGCATCCCGTAAAACGATGCAGTGGGTCTTTTCCTTGAAATCCTGATCGAACCTTACTCGCGAGGTGTCGGAGTAGGACGCAGAATAAATCTCGAACATCCGATCAATTTCATTCAGATGCAGATGGGCGCATTCAACGGAGGTTGCACTCAAACTCATGGAGACCTTCAGCATCGCAAGCAAGGGGGATGGATATTGGCCAGATCAATCGGCCAATGCAACGTAGACTTCCACTCGCCCTCCTCGTTTACCCAGGCGCCTTGATCATGTCATCCACTGTCGAACACCGTCCTGTCAATGCCTCAAGGGTGACCCGTCCCGTCAGTTGGCTGCTGGTTTATACCGTTGTGACAGGCATCCTGTATTTTCTCGTCACGCATTTCCCGATGGGGCCGGTACGGATTATTCAGCCCGGCGCTATCGATGCGCACATTGCGCAACTGCCTTACACACTGCCCTTGTACCTTAGCTATTTATTGATCATGCCCGCGCTCGTGTTTCTAGGGCGTCACCGCGACTGGCTGCTACCGGCTTTTTTTGCGGCGGCCCTGGCCTCTGGAACCTGCCTGGTGAGCCACCTGTTCTGGCCCACCGTTATAGAGCGTCCGGATAGCACGTCGCAGTGGCTGGCGTGGTTCTACAGCGTTGACTCACCGCTGGCGGCGTCACCCAGCGGGCATGTTGCATTACCGGTGGCCATCAGCGTTGTGCTGGGTTATCTGCGTGTCCGCCAGGCAGGGATCTTCGCGCTATGGAGCCTGATGCTGGCAATCACCGTGTTGACGACCGGCCAGCATGTACTGCTCGATGTGGTCTATGGGGCAGCCATTGGCGCAGCAGCGGGTTTGACGACAATAGCGCTGAATCGCCTGAAGGTGGATTTGCGCACCTTGGGGGCCATCCTGCTTGAGTGGTTGTGCATCATCGTGACGTTGCGCATTGCGCTGTATGTTTCGGACTGGCGTATGTATTGCCTGGCTTTTGTCATTATTGCCGCGCGCCAACATGCATTGTTCATTCTGTACCACGACGCGACTCACTATCACCTGACGCGTCATCGCGGTATCAATGACTTTTTGATCAACGTGGCCATCGGTGTCCCGGGTACGGTGCCCATTGAATTTTATAGACCACTGCACCTTGAGCATCATCAGCACACGGGATCAACGAAAGATCCGGAGCGGCGCTTTCTTTATCACCGCCAGCCATGGAATTTCCGACCGCTGTCCGGGAGCTTATTGCTCAGGCAATTGCTGGGGGATCTGTTCCTTATTAACACGCTGCGTAACCTGCGCGCTTACAGAGATGCGGGCGGGGTTTCACCGAAGATGACACGACCCATTGCTGCTGCGGGCACTATCTGGCTCGCCCTCTTATCTGTCATCGCCTGGCAAACCAGCGCCCAGACCATGATGCTTATCGTGCTGTTATGGTTTTTGCCACTCGCCACCTTGGGAACGCTGCTACAGAAAATCCGTAGCATCGCCGAACACAGTGGTGGACCTGGCGTAACCCCAGGCTGGCAGCAATGGACTTACGCCTGGAAAGTGAGATGTGCAGGCAGGTTTTTCATTTGGCCTTATCACATCAATCTGCACTTGCATCATCATCGCAACGCCAACCATCCATGGCATGCGCTTCCAGGCCTGGTGGAGGCCGACGAGCGTTTGATGGATTCGCGTACGCTTCTTTCCCTGCTCTGGTCTGCGGCGAAGCAAAAAAGCTAATTCCGCCCTCTTTCCGAACCGCGTGAGACATGTGTTATCTGAGTCATTCTTGAAACACTTCTTTATTTAACACACCCTTCACAACGTACTTCAGTAGCAGCCCCTCAAGCCACCAATCCCCTTTTGATAAAAAATACACAAAGCGGCTTTACGTCGAAAAAATCTAAACTATGCTGCACCCAACAAGCAAACAATAAAATAAAAAAGCACACAAGGAGTGATCAATTATTATGCGCAGCCTATTCGCGAACGCAACGATATTATCGCTAATTACACTCTGCTCAGCTTGCGCCATCAGCAATCAGGGAGCTGTTGATTACCGATATAATAGACCCGGCACCCACCAAGGAAGTCTAAACCCAAAATACATTCGCTCTGAAGCCGCAGCGAATCTGATTAGCGCCGGCGACCCGATCACCGTTTCATTGAAGCAAGTTTTCATAAAAGACTTTATAGAATATAGAAGCCTGTTGCGGGTAGTTAGAAACGAACCAACGACCGGGGACATTGCAATCGTTTCCAGCACCTGCGAGGACCCTTGCAATAGAAAGTTTGGAAGCGACGGAATAAAAAACTCCAAGGTTATTTTTTATAGCAATGACGTGCGTCGCGGGCAGTTTCTCAACTTATCAAATCTCCATGGTGTTTTCGGCCCAATAACTTATGGCGGAAACCCTCTGAAACTTGACTTCTATATAATAGAGTTAGATACCGACGGCACCCAATTAAGAAATCTGGCCGCAAACCTTGCCGGGCTCGGCGAAACTTTTTATCCTCCTGCACATCCAGCCACGGCGATCCTTTCATCTTTAGCTGAGGTTTTTATCAAGGATGATCAAGATGACAATATATTTACTTTTTCATTTGACTTGAAAAGCCCGACCGATGAAAAACCTACCGCAAACCCAAGCTCTGCCGCTATTGAGGCCGGAAATTATGTTCTGATAAGAAGCGAAGATCGCACCAAACAAATCCCTTGGTCATCCCTAGCTTACAATGATGCCACAGGAAGAGTTGTCAACTCACGCTGCGCTCTAATGCTCGAACCTGCTGACGATTGCTTCTATACAGATAACTCATATATGGTCATTGAGGTGAGCAAAGCAAAAAACGCGGTAAATAATGATGCTCAGCAGATAATTTTTTCCGCACTGAAATCAAGTATCGCGGCAACTGGACCAAGCCTTTTAAACAATCAATTGACTGCAGAAAAAATGCAGGAAATCAGGAATAGTTTAGAAAGCACCGAGATTCGCGGCCGCGCTGTACACACCCTTAAAACAATCAAGGACAGCCTGCCAGACTCCCAGGAAAGAAAGCTTGCCACCCTGAACTTAGCTTCAATGTGGTTTGATGAAAGCAAAGTGACACTTCCTTCAGACACGTCCATGGTAGCTATCCAGGCTGACGATCTATTAGGGCGGTGCACGGGGTTGTCAACCGAGGACGCACTTTTATATCAAGACGCGATTCGAACCAGGAAAGTGGCAAACAAAGCGGCATTTGTTAACACGCTCGTAGAATGTACATTCAGCAAATAGAGCGCTTACCATGATATAGCTTCACCCAGGCTAGGCGACTCTGGTGCAAACCTCGCGTTATTGAAGGGAGTAGACACCCTCGATGCCTCCAATGCTGATACGAGCTTCAGCTTCATAGGACACTCATATTACGGAAGTAAGTCGATGCTGAGTGACATGTACGATATTTTTCAAAAAAAAATCAAGCCTGATAATCGTTTTGGACCAGAGCCCGTAGGTAAACCAGCTACCCACTGGACGTTCCGTTAACCCCACTGTCGTTGCTGCTGGCTCATGCAACGCAACAGGTCGGCAATCGTCGTTTCACCGGCGCTGGCCGGCCTGATTGCTGCAGAGCGTGAATGAGTGAAGGCTTGCGGACCGGCTTTCGCCGGTTCCGCGCGTTCATTGTCCTCCAGCCCCCTCATACCGCCGCTGAATCCGCGCCAACTCCCCCGAACGCCGCAACTGCTCCAGCGCTCTAGCCCACGCCGCCACCACTTCATCCTCACTGTCGGGACTGAAAGCGATGTACAGCGATGAGCGATACAGTTCGATAGGGATCCGTCGCAGGGTGCCCGGGGCGATATCCAGTTGACGACTGTAATAAGCCACGCCGGCGTCAGTGTCGCCGACAATGATCTGGGTGCGACCGGCAAGCAGCATGCGGTAGAGCAGCTTGCTTTCGGTGGCGCTTTTGTCCAGGTTGTTGAAGCCCAGTGACTGCAGCATCTGAGGTACCAGGCCGGCGTGGCGCGTGGTGATCTGCGGGGCGTTAAGGAGTTGTTCCAGGGTGTCCAGCGGCGGTGTATTGGCCAATTGATAAGGGTGGATGGACTCTTCCACGATCGGCCCGACCCATTTGAACTGCGATTCGCGGTCCGGCGTGCGAAACATGGAGTACATGATGGTCTTGGGGCGGTGCTTGAGTATCTGGCTGGTGCGCATGCTGGGCTGCAGCAGCACCTCGAAATCATCTCCGGTCAGCGCCATGATGGCCCGGACGATTTCGGTGGTCATGCCGGTGAGCCGGTTGTTTTCCTGGTAGTTGTACGGCGCCCATTCTTCGGTGACGATTTGATACTGCTCAGCCCTGGCAACCGTGCCGAGCAATAGGCAAAACAACGCTGCAGCCGGTATCGAATGTCTCACGCGTACTCCCTGTGGACCGTTCGGTGTTCGTGCATGGGTGGGCCTGATTCACGAAGGCAAGGTAAGCATAGACCCAAACACTTGCCCGGCAGTTGACGCAGTCCACATTCCGCCCCTTAGCAGCCACTGGCGCTTGGTGTAGGATCAGCGCGAACCGGATATCGGCCAACGTGCACGGCGGCTCCCTTTCGCCCTCCTCCTTGTGACCCAGCCCACATGAACCCAATCGATCCCCTGTCGTTGCAACGCATCATCAGCGCCCATGGCGATTTCGAAGGCGCGGCGTATTTCGATGTGGAGGAAAGCCTTGCCCATGAAGTGTTTCCAGACCGCATCGTGTTCCAGACCAACTACCTGGATTACCGCAGCTATGATGTCGATCTTGCCGAAGGCAGCGTGCGTGTGCGCAAGACGCGGCTGGACAATTACCTGCGCGGCCATAAGGCCCAGGTGATCGAGGATGACATGGATGACGAGGATTGGGACGAGCTGGGCAGCCTGTGGCAGCGCTTGAGCCACGACCTGGACACCCAGGGGCAAGGGCCGCAGCCCGATCTGGCCGATACCCTGGCTGACCTGTTCGATAGCCTGTTCGACGAGGCTCACGCGCAAGCACTTATTCAGAACCTGCCGGCGCCTACCGGGCAGTGGGATTGGGCCTGGACGCAAGTCGAGTCAGCGCTCACCGAGACCAATCAATTGGCCGGGTTCGAATGGAAGGAATGGTCGTCCTGCGGCGACGATGCGGTCAATGCCTTGGCCCCATTGCGGCAGCTGGACATTGAAATTCCGACGCCCGAGCGTAAAACCATCGAGGCGGTCAACCGCGCCGACGATTGGGAACGCGCGCTCCTGCACTACTTCAATGGGCAGCTGGAAACCCATGATTTGAAGTTGCTGGCCATCGGCACGCACTTCGATGAATACCAAGCCTTCGCCTGCCTGCCCATGAATGGCCTGGGCCTGGTCACTGCCCTGGAGATCATGGGCAGGCTGGGCATCGTCTACAAATATTAAGCGACTGGCGCCCGGTGTTTTTGGCCGCTTTTACAAGCCCATAGAGGGCTACCCTCCTTTGAGCCTTGAAGTGACGACATGACAAACTGCGAACACTGCGGGTACCTCCTCCTTGACGACACCGCTGTTTGCCCGCGATGCGCCGGGGAGATGACGTTCCCGGTGGAGCCCCTCGCGCCGGGGGCTCCGTCGAAAGGGCTGAAAATTCTTAAATGGGTGCTTATCAGCATCGTGGTCGCGGTGCTGGCGGCCGTAGCGGTGGTCGTGTGGATCATTAATTCGTTGGGGCCGATGCCTTCGTTTGGTTGAGGGCGATTTCAGGGCGCGTGAACAATACATTGTGGCGAGGGAGCTTGCTCCCGCTCGGCGGCGCAGCCGTCGCACATCGGCCAATGAAATACACCAGGAAGACTCGCGTCGCTCCGTTTGGGGCGGCTGCGCCACCCAGCGGGAGCAAGCTCCCTCGCCACGAACGAGTCACGGCAACCGAAGCGCACCGCAGCTATCCGATTTTCCCATAGTTGCTATCGATGCCCACGCCGTTCTCGTCATCGGCCTCTCTCTCTAATCTGCCCACCAACGCGATCGATGACGATCGCCGCAGATCAAACCGACCTTATGGAGAGAGACACGATGAACACCTTCAACCGCACCCTGGCTGTCGCGACCCTGGCCTTGGCCACCCTCAACGCCGAAGCCGCGTCGCCGGTCCAGGCCGCTGCCAGCGCATCCGCTGTCGGCAGCGTGGTCCAGTCCGCCAGCTACATCACCACCCAGGATGGCGTGCAGCTGTACTACAAGGCCTGGGGCCCGCGTGATGGCCAGGTCGTGACGTTCAGCCACGGCTGGCCGCTGGACTCCGACAGCTGGGAAGGCCAGATGATGTTCCTCGCCTCGAAAGGCTATCGGGTGATTGCCCACGACCGTCGCGGTCACGGTCGCTCCCGCCAGCCTTGGGAAGGCAACGACATGGACCACTACGCCGACGACCTGGCGGCGGTGATTGAAGCACTGGACCTCAAGAACGTGACGCTGGTGGGCTTCTCGACGGGGGGCGGTGAAGTGGCGCGGTATATCGGTCGCCACGGTACCGCCCGGGTGAAAAAAGCCGTGCTGGTTTCTTCGGTGCCACCGCTGATGCTCAAGACAGAAACCAACCCTGGTGGCTTGCCTATCGAAGTGTTCGACGGCCTGCGCAAGGCATCCTTGGAGCACCGCTCGCAGCTGTACCTGGACATCGCCTCGGGCCCGTTCTACGGCTACAACCGCAAGGGCGCCAAGCCGTCCCAGGGGCTGATCCACTCGTTCTGGGTGCAGGGTATGCAGGGTGGCAGCAAGAATACCTACGACTCGATCGCGGCGTTCTCGGCGACAGATTTCCGCGGCGATTTGAAGAAGTTCGACGTGCCGACGTTGGTCATCCATGGCGATGACGATCAGATCGTGCCGATCGACGCAGCAGGCCGGGCCTCGGCGGCGCTGATCAAAGGCGCTCGACTGATCGTCTACCCTGGCGCACCGCACGGCTTGACCGAAACCCACAAGGACCGGTTGAGCCAGGATCTGCTGACGTTCCTCAAGGAATAAAAGCGCAGATTCCTTGTGGGGGCGGGCTTGCTCGCGAAGGCGTCGGATCAGTCAGCATTGAAGTTGACTGGCCTACCGCTATCGCGAGCAAGCTCGCTCCCACAGGGGTTTGGTTGTGAATCCGGCATTGAGCACACCACCGACCAAACTGTGGGAGCGAGCTTGCTCGCGATAGCGGTGGAACACATTGCCTCTATTCCTCAGACCGCCCCGTACCCTCACGATCCTGCTCATAACATCGGGTAAGCGCAAACGCCGGCAACCAGGACTCACGGCGCACGGTCCAGCTTTCGTAGGTGGGCATCAGTTGATCGGGTGCGTCCAGGGTCCCCAGGTGCACTTCGATCTCGTCGCCCGAGCGGGCAAACAGCGACGAGCCACAGCATGGACAGAAAAATCGGCCGGCGTAATCCCGCGTTTCACCCTCGACCGTCACCGCGTCCTGAGGAAACACCGCAGCCGCGTAGAACAGTGCCCCGTGATGCTTGCGGCAATCGAGGCAGTGACAAAGGCCGACACGATACGGGCGCCCCAAGGCTTCAAGTCGAACATTGCCGCACAGGCAACCGCCGGTGAATCGGTCCATGGTGTATCTCCTCTACAACTGGACAGCCAAATTTCACGAAACAGATCGATCAATAATAGGCGCATGCTGCGCCATCAGCTCCACGACCCAATCGATGAACACCCGCAACTTGGCGCTGATATGCCGGTTCGGGGGATAGGCCAGATAAAGCGGCATCGGGTCCAGCTGCCAGTCTTCGAACAGCGGCACCAATTCCCCTTGCGCCTGGTGACGGCGGGACATGTACTCGGGCAGCCAGAGCACGCCCAGCCCCGCCAGCCCGGCCGCGAGGTAGGCGTTGCCGTCGTCGATGGCCAACGCATAGCGCCCTTTGACGTGAAGCAGCTCACTGTCGCGGCGCATGGCGTAGGGCAAGGATTTGCCGGTGCGAGCCCACAGGAAACCGACGGTGCGATGGTGCGAACCTTCCAGTTCGCGCGGGTGCGCGGGCGGGCCAAACCGTGCCAGGTAACTCGGGGCGGCGAAGACGCCAAGGGCCAGGTCGCCAACGCGTCGGGCGATCAGCGACTGATCCCGCAACTCACCGCCGCGCACCACGCAATCGACGTTTTCATCAAGCATGTCGACGATGCGATCGCTGACGCCCATGTCGATCTGGATGTCCGGGTATCGCGCGTAGAACGCCGGCAAGGCTGGTATCAGGATCAACGCCGCCAGCGGACTCGGCACGTCCACCCGCAGTCGCCCGCGAGGTAACGCCTGGGCGCCGGCCACGCTGGTCTCGGCATCATCCATGTCGGCCAGCAAGCGGATCACCCGCTCGTAATAAGCCGCGCCGTCGGCGGTGACATTGACCTTGCGTGTGGTGCGGTTGAGCAGCTTGACCCGCAACCGTGCCTCGAGCTGCTGCACCAGTTGGGTCACGGTGGTCTTGCTCATGTGCAGGGTTTCTGCCGCCTTGGTAAAGCTGCCCGCCTCCACGACTCGCACGAACGCTTGCATCGCATCAAAACGGTCCATTTCTGCCCCGGCATGGTTCGATTGTTTGGGATTAACAAACAGTGAACACCAAGGTTGCTCGTTTATCGCCCGGATACAAGCCCCTAGAGTGAGTTCATCGTTTGGAACCACTTTTTGAAGGAGGTATTCATGACACAGCGTGATGTGGTTTTTCCGCCTGGACGCCAGGCACTGTATGAGCGCAATCGCTATTCGCCGGCGATTCGTTCCAATGGTTTCCTGTTCGTCTCCGGGCAAGTCGGCAGCACCGCCGACGGTTCGCCAGAGCCCGACCTGGAGGCTCAGGTCCGGCTGGCGTTCAACAACCTGAAGGCGATCCTCGCCGCGGCCGATTGCAGCTTTGACGATGTGGTGGACGTGACAGTGTTCATGGTCGACCCCGAGTCGATCTTCGAACGGGTCTGGAGCGTCGTGCCCGAATTCTGGGGCAATGCACCGCATCCGACACTGACGGCGGTGGGGGTGACGTGGTTGTATGGTTTTCAGTTTGAGATCAAGGTGATTGCCAGGGTGCCTGAGGCTACCCTGTAGGTCAGCTTGCATGGTGTTGGCTGTGCCGCCGTCATCGCGAGCAGGCTCGCTCCCACAGGGGATGTGGGCAGGCCGAGAAATCGAAGACACCACAACACAACTGTGGGAGCGGGCTTGCTCGCGAAGGCGTCGGACCAGTCAGCATTGAGGTTGACTGACCCACCGCCTTCGCGAGCAAGCCCGCTCCCACAAGAAAATAATGGTGATGATTCGACAGCTAGCCTTTCACCGCCGCTTCAATCGCGGCAATGTCGATCTTGGTCATGGTCATCATCGCTTCGAAGGCCCGCTTGGCCACGGCTTTGTCAGGACTGCCGACCGCCTCAAGCAACACCCGCGGGCTGATCTGCCACGACAAACCCCATTTGTCCTTGCACCAGCCACAGGCGCTTGCCTGGCCGCCGTTGTCGATGATGGCGTTCCACAAACGGTCCGTTTCGGCCTGGTCTTCCGTGGCAATCTGGAATGAAAAGGCCTCGCTGTGCTTGAACACCGGCCCGCCGTTGAGACCGATGCAGGGGATGCCGATCACCGTGAAATCGACGGTGATCACATCGCCCTCCTTGCCCGATGGATAATCACTTGGGGCATGGTAGACAGCGTTCACCGCGCTGTCGGGAAAGGTTTTTGCGTAGAACTGCGCAGCTTCCTCGGCGTTGCCGTCGTACCAGAGGCAGATCCTGTTTTTATTGTTCATTCCGCTTCTCCGAAAGGGACTGGACGATAAAGTCTAGCAGTCCCCCCGAACGTTGCAGATGGCCGGGCCTCAGGTAAACAGATCGACCCCCAACTGGAACGCAACCCACAATGCCAGGCCTGTGGCAAAGAGCAGCGCGATGTTCTCGAACAGGTTGTTGCGGTACTCCTTGCCCAGCAAGGACTTCTGGTTGGACATAATCAAAAGGCCCAAAGAAATCACTGGCAAGCCGATGATGTTCAGCGCGTTGACGCCGATGGTCAGCGTGACGAAATCCGGCATGCCCGGCAGCGACCAGATCAGTGGCGTCACCAGAATGAACAGCATGAACCATTTGTGCATCGGGTCACGGTGGAACTCTTTGCCGTAACGCTCCCGGCGCTCGGGGCGCACATGCTGGAAGGCGTCGGTGAGGAGCATCGGGAACGCCGTGGTCTTGCCGGAAATGCTGGCGAACAGCGTGGCAAACACACCCACGAAGAATACGTACCAACCGATCGGACCAAAGAATATTTCCAGGGCCTTGCCCAGGTCGCCCAGGGTTTTGACCTCGATGCCGTTGGGTCGCAGGATTTCCGCGCCGACGATCCAGATGGCCAGGTTGATGATGATCCCGACAAACACCGCAAACAGCAGGTCGTTGCGCTGGATACGCTTGTGTTCGGGTCCTACCCAGCCCTTCTGGCGCATCACATACGGATGAACGAAGTTAGCGATGGAACCGGCCACTGCGCCGATCACCGAGACGGCCACCAACAGCGCGCCATGCACGCCTTCATCGGGCGGAATGCTGAAGCCGATAGTGCCTTTGACGATGCCGGCGACATCCGGGCCGGACATCACCGCCAGCGCCAGGAACGCCAGCGTCATGCTCGCCAGCAGCCCTTTCATCACGCCTTCGATCATCGAATAGATATTGCGCCCGACGAGCATCCACACCGCCAATACCACCGCCACCGAACACAGCAGCGGGTAGTCAATCTTGAGCAGCATGGCCAGGGCCTCACCGGCCCCCTTGATCATGTAGGCATTCATCAGATGCCCCATGAGCAGCGCATACACCAGCAGGAACCAGGCGAAAAACGGATTGAGCTGGGCATACCCCTGCAGGATGGTCATGCCCTGGTTATTGCAGAGCTGGAAGCGCGCGATGATGTTGACGATCAGGTAGCGCAGCAGCAGAGAGACCGCCAGCACCCACATCATCGCGTAGCCGTAGTTCGCGCCAGCAACGGATGATGTGATGAGATCGCCGGCGCCCAGCCAGGAAAGAACGGCGATGATGCCGGGGCCGAGAAGCTTCAGCAGGCGTACGAAACGGCCTTGCACGGGCGCCGCAGCTTGTCCCTCAGCGGTAGGAATGCTCGTCATGGGTGGATCTCCGTTTATTTTTTTTGTGAGAAACGGCCACAGTCGAACATATTAGATACGACGTCGTACAACCATTATTAATCCTTAATTATGTATAAATGTTTCACGGCATTTGCTCCCCAAAATGCCGCTGTATTAAGCAGCAAATTGCCACTAGCCCCTCATCTGTTCGCCGTTATCGATCATCCAGCGCACTATCGCCGCCAACGGCACCCGATGCTGCCGCAGGGCGCACCAACCGACCCGTTGATGGCGATACAGCTCGACATAATGGTTGAGCAGCACGTGGCTACCGTCTTCGGCCAACCGCAGTTCCACCTCACGGCAATGCAATGCATCCGGCTGGAGCAAACGCATTCGCCGATGCAAGACCAGCGCCTCGTTACTCATCAGCGGCCCCTCCCTCCTGGCATTGCGGATTGTCCTCCACCACCGCCCCCAACTTGCCCTGGGCGACAAGATCGGCACGCCGCTGCGCCGTGGCATCGCGAAGGGCCGCGTAGTAGTCCGCTTCGGTCTGCAATTGATCGGTGGTTGGCAATGCCTCGGCACGGCCATCGACAAGGCCGCCGACGGTGTTGATCGTGCCCAGGGTCTCGACCGTGCTGCTGTTGTCGCCGAACGGGTCGACGGCAAAACTCAGGACTTTGCCCGTCGCATCCCGCAGGTTGGCGCTGCCCAGCAGTGGCAGTTCCAGGATGGGCCCCGGGGCGAGATTCCAGCCGCCGAAGGTCTGGCCGAAATCGGCCTTGTGGCGCTCGATGCCCAGCTTGCCCGACACGTCGATCAGCCCGACGATGCCCGCCGTGGAGTTGATGACGAAACGGCCAAGCGTGTTGACCGAGCGCTGGGCGTTGCCTTGCAGCAGGTCGTTGATGAACACCTTGGGCTCGCCGAAGTTCGCCACGAAGTTGTGCACGCCGGCCTGGAACATCTCCGGCAGCTTGCGATAACCACGGGCCACCGGTGCCAGTGCGTAGTCATCCACGGTTCGGTTGAAGGCGAAGATGCCACGGTTGACGGGTTCGGCGGGATCGTAAACGGTGTAGGTCGCGCTTTCACACGAGCCTGGTATTGCGGCCGGCGTGCTGGAGCAACCACTGGCGAGTGCCGCCACTACAACCACGACGGTGGAGCGAACGAACAACGGAACGGGCTGGGTGATCGGCATACGGGGTGATCTCGGCGAGGATTGGGATGCTGCGTAGGCCGGTCAAAAAGCCAAACACCACCCTCTGTGGCGAGGGGGCATGCTCCCGCTGGGGCGCGAAGCGGCCCTAAAAAGCGGTGAGCGCTTCGCACTCAAGCGGGAGCAAGCTCCCTCGCCACGGGTACGGCGTTGGCTGGCTGTTCAACTGACCGACATCAGGGCCATCCTGCCGCCGTTTTTTTGCCCGCAGATTTCCACAATATTGCCCGCCGGCAACTTTGTTTCCGGGTTGAAATATATGACGCAGGCCCTGGATTGACCCTAGTATTCCCCCTGTATTCATTACCCTGCGTGCCCACCGTGAGCCATTTACTACTGGTGGACGATGACCTCGAAGTCCTCGCCCTCTTGCGCAAATTCCTCGAACAACATGGCTATAGCGTGGACGTGGCCGCCGACGGCAATGCCCTGTGGCAAGCGGTGGAACGCCAGGTGCCGGACCTGATCATCCTCGACGTCATGTTGCCGGGGGACAACGGCCTGGTGCTGTGCCAACGGCTGCGGGCCGAGCACACGGTCGGCATCATCATGCTCACCGCCATGGGTGAATTGAGCGACCGCGTCGTCGGCCTGGAGCTGGGAGCGGACGATTACCTGACCAAGCCGTTCGACGCCCGGGAATTGTTGGCCCGGGTGCGTGCCGTGCTGCGGCGCACCGGTGAAGCCAGGGCCACGTTGAACGACTCATCCCGGCCAATCCTGGAATTCGAAAACTGGCAGCTGGACGTCACCCGCCGCGAATTGCGCTCACCGGACAAGGTCATGATCCCGCTGTCCAGCGGCGAGTTCGAATTGCTGCTGGTGTTTGCCGAACACCCGCGCCGGGTGCTGACGCGCCAGCAGTTGCTGGACCTGGCTCGTGGCGAAACCTTCGAGGCGTTCGATCGCAGCATCGACGTCCAGGTCAGCCGCCTGCGACGCAAGTTGGAAACCGACATCCCCGGCGCCTCGATGATTCGCACCGTGCGCAACAGCGGCTATCTGTTCAGCCCCCATGTGGTGAAGCGATGAAGCGCTCGCGCCCGGGCATTCATCGACCAAGGGACACGGTGGCGCGGTGGATCGCCCTGACCACCATGATCGCCATGCTGCCCCTGCTCGCCCTCAACGAACTGTTCAGCCTGCTGGCCGGTGCCTGGGCGCGCCCTCCCCTGATGGAACCCGGCCTGATGGACAGGGCCGCCACCATCACCCGCAGCATCGACTCCGTCGCCCCCGAACAACGGGCGGCGATTGCCAAGGCCGCGAGCAACCCGGCATTCAACACGCAATGGCTACAACGCCATGAGGAGGCCCGGCTACCGCTGATCGATGACCCAGAATTCAGCGAAGGTTCGGCGCTCCTGCGCCAGCAATTGGGCCGACCGGACGCCAGGATCGAAGCCTACGAACCGGCCGACTGGCCGGCCCACCAAGCGGATGCGCGCTACGCGGTGATCATCGAGCTGGCCGACCATTCCTGGGTGATTTTCTCCGTGCCGTCGCGCAGTTGGGGGCTGGGAGAATGGGCGCGCAACCTGATCATCATCGCGCTGATCCTGCTCTCGACGTTTATCGTCGCGCTGATCGCCACCCGGCACTTGGCCGCACGGCTGGAACGCTTTGCCGAAGGTGCGCGGCGCTTTGGCGTCGACCACCAGGCGCCGCCGATTCCGGTGATCGGCCCCCACGAAATCCGCCAGGCGATCCTCGCGTTCAACGCCATGCAGGCCCAGCTCAAGCACTTCCTGCAGGACCGCACGCAGATGCTCGCGGCCATCTCCCATGACTTGCGCGCACCGTTGACCCGCATGCGCCTGCGCGGGGAGTTCATCGAGGATGCCGAGCAGCAATCGCGCCTGTTCCGGGACGTGGATGAAATGCAGGCGATGGTCAATTCCGCCCTGGAGTTTTTCCGCGACGATGCCCGGCTGGAACATGCCACCGCGTTCGACCTGGCCGAACTGCTGCACACCATCGTCGATGACCTCAAGGACGCCGGCACCGAGGTCGCATTCGAAGGCGCCCAGCGCTTCGTGTACGTCGGCCGGCCCATCGGCATCAAGCGCGCCTTGGTCAACCTGATCGACAACGCGATCAAGTATGGCGGCGAGCCGACGGTTCGGCTCCAAGCCGACGCCCACCGGGTGGACATTCGCATCCTCGACCGTGGGCCGGGCATTGATGCCCGACACCTTGAGCAGGTCTTCACGCCGTTCTTTCGCATCGAAGGCTCGCGCAACAAGCACACCGGCGGCGTCGGGCTGGGCCTGTCGGCGGCCCGGGCGACCGTGCTGGAGCATGGCGGGACGCTGACCCTGAGGAACCGCAAGGGTGGCGGGTTGGAGGCCAGGGTCTCGCTGCCGCTTGGCTGAAGTGTCCCAATGTATCGATCCGCGCTAAACAATCAGCGCCTTCCTCGGTAGGATGTCGGGCCTTTCCGGCCTGGATCCTGCCTGGGAAGGCGCTCTTGTTTGTACCGCTCAGCTCAGTATTTGTTTCGCTCGGCTCGCGCTCACTGTAGGAACTGCCGAGCGAAGCGAGGCTGCGATCTTTTGATTTTTCGCTTGAGATTCAAGTGTCTGGGGAAAGATCGCAGCCTCGCTTCACTCGGCAGCTCCTACAGCGCACCCCTAGCGGGAGCAAGCCTCCTCGACAGACAAGAATCGACGGAGCCAAACCAAGGAATTCACCGATGATTCTTATCATTTATGCGCACCCCTACCCCGACAAATCGCGGGTCAACCAGCAGATGCTCAAGCGGGTATCCAGCAATCCGGACGTGGTCATACGTTCGCTGTATGCGCTTTATCCCAACTTCGATATCGACGTTGAGGCGGAACAACATGCCGTGGAGCAAGCGGAGCTGGTCGTCCTCCAGCACCCGATGTACTGGTACAGCACCCCGCCGCTGCTGAAACTGTGGATCGACAAAGTCTTCACCCACGGCTGGGCCTATGGCAAAGGCGCCACGGCGCTCAAGGACAAGCGGTTGCTGTGGGCCGTGCCCACGGGTGGCGAACAGGATCATTTCCAGATCGGCGCCTACCCAGGTTTTGCAGCGTTGGCCCAACCCCTCCACGCCACGGCCATTTATTGCGGCATGCGCTGGCTGGAACCCGTTGCGGTGCATGGTGCGTATGCCGCCGACTCCGAGGCCCAACGCGCCCAAATCGAACATTACGGCGAACGCCTGGCCGCCTGGAAGGAAGATTGAGATGGAGACGCACAGCCTGATTGAAATGCTGATCTACCTGGCCTCGGCGACGCTGATCGTACCGATTGCCGTTCGGTTCGGCCTGGGCCCGGTGCTGGGTTACCTGCTGGCCGGGTGCATCATCGGCCCGTGGGGGCTGAAGCTGATTACCGATGTAAAGGCGATCCTGGAGTTCGCTGAAATCGGCGTGGTGCTGATGCTGTTCATCATCGGCCTTGAGCTCGATCCCAAGCGGCTCTGGGCCCTGCGCCGGATGGTCTTCGGCGGCGGCGCCTTGCAGATGCTGGCCTGCGGCGGCGCGATCGCAACGTTCTGCGCGGCCCTGGGCCTGAACTGGACGGCGGCACTGCTGGTCGGCCTGACCCTGAGCCTGTCCTCCACGGCCATCGCCATGCAGGCCATGAGCGAACGCAACCTGACCGCCACCGCCGTCGGCCGCAGCAGTTTTGCCGTGCTGCTGTTCCAGGACATCGCGGCCATTCCCCTGGTGGCGATGATTCCATTGTTGTCGGCCCACGGCGACACGCCATCGGGCACCGCATTGTTGCTGTCGATTGGCAAAATCGTCGCCGCCATCGCCATCGTCGTGCTGCTGGGGCGCTACGTGACGCGACCGCTGCTGCGCTTCGCCGCACGCTCAGGCTTGCGCGAGATTTTCAGTGCCGGCGCACTTTTCCTGGTGTTCGGCTTCGGCTTCCTGCTGGAGGAAGCCGGCTTGTCGATGGCCATGGGCGCATTCCTCGCCGGCGTGCTGCTGGCAAGTTCCGAATACCGCCATGCCCTGGAGAGCGACATCGAGCCGTTCAAGGGCCTGCTGCTGGGGCTGTTTTTCATCGGTGTCGGCATGTCGATCGATTTCGGCACGTTGATCAACGCACCGCTGAAAGTCATCACCCTGACCCTGGGCTTCATCCTGATCAAATTGCTGGTGATCAAGACCACCAGCCGCTTCTTGAATGTCCCTGCCGGCCAGCGCTCCTGGCAAGCGGTGTTGCTGGGCCAGGGCAGCGAATTCGCCTTCGTGGTGTTCGGTGCCGCAACACTGGCCGGGATCCTGACCGACCAATGGGGCAAGAGCCTGACCCTGGCGGTGGCGTTGTCCATGTGCCTGACGCCTCTGCTGATCCTGCTGCTGGATCGCTTCGAGTCCATCACCCAGAAAAACAAGCGCGAATCCGACCTCGTCGACCAGCAGAATCCCCGCGTGATCATTGCCGGCTTCGGCCGCTTCGGGCAGATCGCCGGACGCCTGTTGATGTCCTGTGGCGTCGATGTGGTGGTTCTGGATCACGACCCTGACAACATCGAGACGCTGCGCATATTCGGCGTGAAAGTCTTTTATGGCGATGCCACGCGCCTCGACTTGCTGCACGCAGCCGGCGCGGCCCAAGCGGCGGTCATGATCAACGCCATCGACAACCAGGAAGACAACCTGACGCTGACCCGACTGGCCCAGGAGCACTTCCCGGCATTGCAGGTGATCGTGCGGGCGCGGGACATGGGCCACCGCATCATCCTGCGGCAGAGGGGCGTGGAGGCGGCCGAGCGGGCGCCCTTCGAGAGCGCGCTGTCCTTAGGTCGCAGTGCGCTGGAGCGCATGGGCGTCGGGGCTTACGAAGCGCGTGAGCGAGCGGATCAATTCCGCCGATTGAACCTCAAGATGCTGGAGGAAATCGTCGCCCAGCCGGAAGACGACCTCAAGTTCCGACATGACGCCTACCGCCGCGCCAACGCGCTGCTCACGGAGATGTTCAACGAAGACCGTGCCCACCCCGTGGACAACTGGCCGGAACACCATCGCAACGAAACCGACAAGACGCCGGGCTGACCGACGTCACACACGCCCGAACTTGCGCCGGTATGCCATCGGCGTCAGCCCGGTCAGCGCCTTGAACATGCGCTGCAAGTTGGAGCTGCTGCTGAAACCCAGCTCGGCACCGATGCTGGCCAGGGGCAGCGAGGTCAACGTCAGGCGTTCGCTGACCTGGTTCAACTTGATACGCCGGGCGTAGGCCGCGACAGCCTGCCCCGTTTCACGGCTGACCTTGCGCGCCAAGGTGCGCTCGGACACCGCCAGCGCGCTTGCCAGGGCCTGCACGGTAATCCCCTCGGCCGGCGTCTGCTCGATCAACCCATGCAACTGCCGCAACCATCCGCTGGGTTGCTCGATCAGCGTGCTGCCCTGGAACGCCGCATGGGGAATGGCCGGGCGCGGTAGCACCATGAGCCGGGTGATGTCGCGCAGCACATCACTGCTGACGCTGCGCTCGATGAGTTGTTCGGCGATGGGCAGGTAGCCGTTCACCCCGGACGCCGTCGCCGTGCGCGCGTTGAACACGCAGTTCTGCTCGCTTTGCCAATGTACCTTTCGGTATTGCTGTTGCATCGCTTGCGCCAGCCACCAGGTCACCGTCGCGCCCTGCCCGTCCAAGCGGCCGCTGGCGGCTAGCAGGCAGACTCCGGTGCAATAGGCCCAGAGCTGCAGTGCTCGGGCTTGCTTCGACAACGCGCTCAATAGGGCTGTCTGCTCGGTCAGGACGGCATTCACCTGCTCGGCCGATTCGGCCCAGAAACCGGGAACCAGGACCGCATCCAGCCCGGCGTTTTCCAGGGCCGCTTCCGCGTGCAGGGTCACGCCATGGGCGCACAGCACCGGCCCGGCCTGCAACGCGATGTAGCGTGCCTCGAACAGCGCCCGCCCTCGCCTGCGGTTGGCGGCGTGCAGCAGATCGGCAAAGGCGAACAGGCCGGCGGGCATGCAGCCGGGAAACAGGAGCAGACCGATTCGGAGTTTTTGAGTCATGGCATGAAACGAATCAAAGATGTCAGATCCGGCCATTATGCACACCGGGCCGGATCGGCACCATGAAGCGCTCGCTCAATAGGAACGCCTCATGAACATCCAGCAGATCCGTAACGCCACGATCCTTCTTGAATTCGGCCCCTATCGCGTGCTCGTCGACCCGATGCTGGCGGACAAGGGCACGCTTCCACCGCTTCGACTGTTTGGTGCCAACCAGCGCAATCCGCTGGTAGCGCTTCCGGCATCAACAGCGAAGGACCTGGAGACGGTCACGCACTGCCTGATCACCCACTGCCAGAAAGGCCATTTCGATCATCTGGATCGCGCGGCCAAGCGTTGGCTGAGGGAAAGACAGATCCCGGTCATCTGCACACCCCATGACGCCCCGTACCTGGCCAAGCGTGGCTTGAACGTCCAGCCACTTGCCCAGGCACATGACCACCCCAACCCCTTCCTGGGCGGCACCATTCGCTCCGTGAGATGCACCCATGGGCTGGGCCTGGTGGGCAAGTTGATGGAACACGGCGTCGGCTACCTGATCGAGTTGCCCGGCGAACCGAGTGTCTACCTCACCGGCGACACCGTGCTCACCCCCACCGTGCGCGAATTCGTCTTGCGCCACCAGCCGCAGGTCAGCGTGGTGCCGGCAGGCGGGGCACGGTTCGATATCGGCGGCGACATCATCATGGGCATCGACGAGACGCTGGAATTCATCCGTCTGAGCCGTGGGACCGTGGTGGCCAATCACCTGGAAGCGATCAGCCATTGCCCGACGACCCGCAAGGCCTTGGCCGACGCCGCCGCACTGGCCGGTGTCGCAAGCCGGTTGTTGATACCGGAGGATGGCGAGACGCTGGTGTTCCAGGCGGCCTAGATTGCATCCAGCTCGGCGAGCAGTTGCGCAGGAATCGTCAGCTCACTCGCCGAGAGGTTTTCCCGCAGGTGCGCCACGGACGATGTGCCGGGAATCAACAGGATATTCGGCGCACGTTGCAGCAACCACGCCAGGGCCACGCACAGCGGTGACGCCTGCAAGCGCGCCGCCACGCTGGACAGGGTTTCCGATTGCAGTGGCGTAAACCCACCCAGCGGGAAGAATGGCACGTAGGCGATGCCCTGCCGGCCCAGGTCGGCGATGAGTTGTTCGTCGTCGCGATGGGTCAGGTTGTAGTGGTTCTGCACGCAGACCACCTCGGCAATGCCCTGGGCTTCCCTGACCTGTGCGGCTGTGACGTTGCTCAGGCCCAAGTGGCGGATCAGGCCTTGGCGCTGCAGCTCGGCCAGTGCCGTGAAGGATGCCTCGATGGAGTCTTCGGTGGGCGAATGCAGGTCGCCCCACACCCGCAGGTTGACCACGTCCAGGACCTCCACGTCGAGGTTGCGCAGATTATCGTGGACCGCACGGGTCAATTCGGCGGGGCTGTGGGCCGGGTTCCAGGACGCGTCGTTACCGCGCACGGCACCGACCTTGGTCACGATGACCAAGTCCTGGGCGTAAGGGTGCAGCGCTTCACGGATCAACCGGTTGGTGACATGGGGCCCATAGAAATCGGCGGTGTCGACGTGGTTGACCCCACTCGCCAACGCTTCGCACAGCACGGCGACGGCGGCGGCCGGATCTTTCGGCGGGCCGAAGACCTGGGGCCCCGCCAACTGCATCGCGCCATAGCCCATGCGATTGACCGTGCGCTCACCCAATAAAAAGTTGCCCGCCTTGTCTGCAATGTTCATCTCGTAGCCCTCGGATCGATGTGAGTGGGCCGACTATAGGCGTTGACCATTCCCGTGATAATCAGGTGCAATCAGCACGGGTTGTACGGTGGAGAGAACAATGGCGACGGATATTCAAGACTTGCTGGCCTTCGTGGCGGTGGTCAATGCGAAGGGCTTTCGTGAAGGCGCGCGGTTGAGCGGCAAGTCCGCGTCGAGCCTCAGCGATGCCGTACGGCGGATGGAAAGCCGGCTCGGCGTGCGCCTGCTCAACCGCACCACCCGCAGCGTGGTGCCGACCGAGGCCGGCGCCCGGTTGATGGAACGCATCGTGCCGGCCCTGGGCGAAGTCGAGGCGGCGATGGACGTGGTCAACGATTTTCGCGACCGGCCATCGGGCACCCTCAGGCTGAACGTGCCCGTCAGCGCCGCCCGGCTGGTGTTGCCGGCGATTATCACGCCGTTCCTGAAAAGCTATCCCGACATCCGCCTGGAAGTGGTCACCGAAGAGAGTTTCGTCGACATGCTGGCCGCTGGCTGTGACGCGGGGATTCGCTACGACGAACGCCTGGAGCAAGACATGATCGCCATCCCCCTCGGCCCACGGTTCCAGCGCTTCGCCACGGCCGCGGCCCCGGCGTACCTCGACGCCCGGGGCCGCCCCGAACATCCACGGGACCTGCTGGGGCACGCCTGCCTGACGGGCAAGTTTCCCAGCGGCGCCCTGCCCTTGTGGGAATACGAACGTGACGGCGAAACCGTGAGCGTCGACCCGAGCGGCCCGTTGATTGTGCGCATCGGCGGCGCCATGGACCTGGCGGTGCAGGCGGCGGTGGATGGGCTGGGCATTGTCCACCTGTTCGAGGACTGGCTACGGCCCCACCTGGACAGCGGCGCCCTCGAACCGGTGCTCGAACCCTGGTGGCAGCGCTTTACCGGGCCGTTCCTCTACTACCCTGGGCGGCGCTACTTGCCTTCGCCGTTGAGGGCGTTTATAGACTTCATCCATGCACAACGCCGTGGGAGCGAGCTTGCTCGCGAAGGCGCCAGCACAGCCAACCTCCCCGCAAGCTGACACACCGCTATCGCGAGCAAGCTCGCTCCCACAGGGGCTTGGCGGTGTAGCTGAGAATCCTGACCCACCACAACTCCATTGTGGGAGCGAGCTTGCTCGCGAAGGCGCCAGCACATTCAGCATTGATGCAAGCTGATCCACCGCTATCGCGAGCAGGCTCGCTCCCACAGGGGCTCGGCGGTGTAGCTGAAAATCCTGACCCACCACAACTCCACTGTGGGAGCGAGCTTGCTCGCGATGGCGTCAGTGCATCCACCCCAATTGCCCGCTCGTCTCCCCGCCGCGAGGATTTTCGAACCAAGCATTTCGCCACGGGTTCGGACCTACATGACACCGCTGAAAGCCACGGCAACCACGGTTTGAACGGCGGGTACATCAAGGCTTCTTTGCGTTTCACTGCCGGAGTTTTCGCTATGTGTGACGGTCTGGTTCAACACGTTTCTTCAAAAGATTCCCTGGCGTATTTCGCCCAGCGAGACACCTCCGGCAGCCGTTTCGGTACATCCGTCACGCCCCTGGACCAGTACGAGACAACGCCGCCCAAGGCTCAGGAGCGGCACAGCCTGGTCAAGCCCAATATGCAGGTCAGCGCCATTCGCCGTCGCGGCGGGCACTTGGAATGCATTAAGGTTCGCTGGGGCTGGTCGCCGATCTGGTCGGTGGGAACCATGCCCCCGCTGACGCACCTGCCCTTGCACCTGGTCATGCGTTCCAAGGTCTTCGATCCCATCAAGCATGAAGGCCGCGTACTGGTCGCCGTGGAGGGCTGGTATGAGTCGCAAGCACCCGCCTCGCCGTCACAGGCGCCACGCCTCGCCTACCTGACCACTCGGCAATCGGCGCCGATCTTCCTGGCCGCCTTGGCCCAGGCCAGCGAGACCTCGTTTGGTTGTGACGGCTTGGCCCTGGTGACCTATGGCGACATCGCCAACCAGCAACAACGAGTCCTGGCCTTCAGCGCCGACGACGCTCTCGACTGGCTGGAGCCCGATCTGGGATGGGAACAGGCACAACAACTGGTCGCACGCTTGAACGGCACGCAACCGCCCCTTGAACCGGGGCAAACCATCCAACGTCCGGCCCAGGGCGGCCTTTGATTCCAGGAGATGAAGCCATGTACGTGATCATGGGCGCCACCGGCCACGGTGGATCGGCCACGGCCCGGGCCTTGCTGGCGCCAGGGCATGCCGTGATGGTCATGACCCGCGATGCCAGCCACGCCGCTGAATGGCACGCCAGGGGCGCTCAAATCGTCGAAGCCGATGCTGAAAATGTCGAGTCATTGCGTGCCGCCTTTCGGCTCGGGCGCAGGGCGTTCATTCTCAACCCGCCCGCCGCGCCCAGTACCGATACCGACGCGGTGGAACGGCGCACGGTCGCCACCCTCCTCGCGGCCCTTGACGGCTCGGGCCTGGAGAAAATCGTCGTGCAATCCACCTCCGGCGCCCAGCCCGGTGAGCGCATTGGCGATCTCAGCGTCTTGTGGGAACTGGAAGAAGGCGTGCGCAACCAGCAGATCCCTGCGGCGATCAATCGCGGGGCTTACTACATGAGTAACTGGGACAACCTGCTCGAGACCGTCCGCGAGACCGGCAAGCTGCCCACGCTGTTCCCCGCCGACCTGGCGTTTCCCATGGTGGCGCCCCGGGACTTGGGCGAGGTCGCCGCCGCGCGCTTGCTTTCGCCGATTGACGACGTTGGCGTGCGTCATGTGCAAGGGCCTCGCCTGTATTCGCCCAATGATGTGGCACAGGCGTTTTCCCAGGCGCTCGGCCGGCCGGTCGAGGTACAGGTGATACCCAGGGACCAATGGGAAAGCCATTTCCGGAGCCTCGGCTTCAGCCCCGTTGCGGCGCAATCCTATACGTGCATGAGCGCCGTCAGCCTCGACAGCGGCTTCGAGGTGGGCGACGACGCGGCCCTGCACGGCACCACGACGCTGGAGGCCTACATCCAGGCGCTGGTGCAAAACCATGGCCCGGAAACGCACGGCTAAAGGAATGCAGGAACGGCGCGGCAATGGACGGTAAACTGCGGCGGTCCTTTTTCTTTCCTGCATGAGGCTTTGCATGAGCAACCCAGACATCACGTTTATTCCAGATCCGGATGCCGATTCGATTTCCTCCGACGTCGCCGGCTTCGGCGGCCTGCTGGTTTCCACGCAAATCCCCACCCGCGCCGACGGCAGCCTGGAACTGGGCGACATCACGCTGCAGAGCGAATGCACACTGCAAGCCCTCAAGACCGCCTTGGAGGGTGCCGGCAGTTCCATGGACCGGGAGTTGCACCTGACCATCTACCTGACCGACATGGCCGATCGCGCCGCGTTCAACGAGGTCTACAAACGCTTCTTCGCCAAACCCTGGCCGGTTCGCGCCGCCGTGGGCGTGGCATCGTTGGCGGTCGAGGGGATGAAGGTGGAAGTGACGGCGATGGCGGCGAAGGGCTAACGAGCACACCGCTCTGTTGGCCTGAGTCAGCGCTTTTGTGGCGAGGGAGCTTGCTCGCGCTGGGTGGCGAAGCCGCCCCAAAATTTCTGCATTGAGCAAAAAAACGTGGGCCTGCTGCGCCGTCCAGCGGGAGCAAGCTCCCTCGCCACAAGGGTTGTGTTGTTGGCCTTATTTCCGCTCCAAACAAGCCTGCGTTTATTCAGATGTAGGAACGTTCGGGTTCGGGCTACGTTGTCTTGCGCCGTTACCTACAACTACGCCAGAATCCGCCGGCTTGTGCGCCTGTGAGCCGGGCTTTATCGTTTCCCCGTCGCTGATAAATCAGCGATCGGGTTTGGTAGCCCGGCCTCTACATGACTCACGGCTCACTTTTTTGCAGGCGCGTTTCAGCATTTGCATTCAATGGTGGCCATGCGTAGGGCGCCCTCGGGCGCGCCGGTGTTCATGTGGACCGGTCTACCAACCTGCGTATGGCCGCCACCCTTCGTTTGGTAGCGAGGGTGATGGCTCCGTCAAACTTCCACATGAGCCTCAACTATGTTCAAAGTAACGCCCAACCCACCGGACACCGATCCATCCAATTCAAAAGCATTCGACAAAGCCGCCGACCGCATCCTCGACTCCTACCTCAAGCCCAAACCCAGCAAACCCGAAGCCGATCCCGGCCAGCTGTTCACCGTTGCCCCCGGCATCGACACCGAAACCCTGCTCGCCAACCTCAGCGAAAACCTGGCCTCGGCCAATGCCATGGTCAGTGACCTGGCCTTCGACCTGAAAGGCTCAAGACGCCACATTGCCCTGGGTATCCAGCAATTGATCGAACTGAGCGCAATGCTGGCGAACCGTGCGCTGGATAACGTCGAAGCACGCTAGCCAATCCACCCCTTGAAACTGGCCTCTGAGGAACAGCGCCCAGAGGCCAGCGCGAACCCGCTTTTGTGGCGAGGGAGCTTGCTCCCGCTGGACTGCGCAGCAGGCCCAGGTTCATTGTTTCAGCACAAATTCTTGGGGCGGCTTCGCCACCCAGCGGGAGCAAGCTCCCTCGCCACAGGGGTTAGCCTGGCAATCGCTTAACAAATCCCCGCCTATACTTCTCTGCCAATCCCCCCGGGGCCTGCACTTCCAACAATAAAAAGCAGAGGTGGAACATGGTCTGGCAACAAGTCTACGATCCCTTCGGTAATGCGGTGCTGTCGACGCTCCTGGCGGCGGTTCCGGTGGTGGTGATGCTGGCGTCCCTGGCGTTCTTTCATGTCAAGGCGCACCTGGCGGCGTTGTACGCCCTGGCCTCGGCCTTGCTGATCGCGATTTTCGCCTTCGGCATGCCCGCCGACATGGCCGGTTCGGCGGCGTTGTATGGCGCGGCCAACGGCCTGCTGCCCATCGGCTGGATTGTCCTCAACATCATTTTCCTGCACCGGCTGACCACCGAAAACGGCTCGTTCAAGGTCCTGCAGGACTCCCTCGCGCGCATCACCGACGACCGGCGCCTGCAATTGCTGCTGATCGCCTTTTGTTTTGGCGCGTTCTTCGAAGGCGCGGCGGGCTTCGGCACGCCGGTGGCGGTGACCGGCGCGATCCTGATCGGGCTGGGGTTTTCCCCCTTGGCCGCCTCGGGCCTGGCACTGATCGCCAACACCGCGCCGGTGGCGTTCGGCGCCCTCGGCACGCCCATCATCACCCTGGCCAAAGTCACCGGGCTGGATGACATGGAATTGTCGATGATGGTCGGGCGGCAGTTGCCGTTCTTCTCGGTGCTGGTGCCGTTCTGGTTGATCTGGGCCTTCGCCGGGTGGCGCAAGATGCTGGAGGTCTGGCCGGCGATCCTGGTGGCCGGCGTCAGCTTCGCCATCCCGCAGTTCCTGGTGTCCACCTACCACGGGCCGATGCTGGTGGATGTCATCGCCGCGTTGATTTCCATGGCCTGCCTCACCGGTTTCCTCAAGGTCTGGAAGCCAGCCACGGTGCATACGTCCGCGGCGTTGACGGGGCGCCACGATGACTCGAAGATCGACGCGAGCGAGCAGCAGCAACCGGTCACCACCGGCGCTTTCGGCAGTGACAATCGCCCCGCCGTGCTGCGTGCCTGGATGCCCTGGATCATCCTCACGGTATTCGTCTTCGCCTGGGGCACCCAGGGCTTCAAGAATCTGTTCGACACCCGCCCGGCACTGGACCCGCAAACCCAATCGGCCAAGCTCGACCCCCAAGGCAAGCCGATGCGCGAGGCCCACCCGATCTTCTCGCCACTGGTGACCTTCGGCACCATCCACCAGCAGATCGAAAAAGTCCCGCCCGTGGTCCCGCAGCCGAAAACCGAGGAAGCGGTCTACAAGTTCAACTGGTTCACCGCCACGGGCAGCGGCATCTTCCTGGCGGCGATTCTCGGTGGCTTGCTGATGGGCTACTCCATCCCGCAACTGGTGCGCCACTACCTGCGCACGCTGTGGGTGGTGCGCTACTCGCTGATCACCATCGTGGCGATGTTGGCGCTGGGGTTCCTCACGCGTTATTCAGGCCTGGACGCGACCATGGGCCTGGCTTTCGCCGCCACGGGCATTTTCTATCCGATGTTCGGCACCCTGCTGGGCTGGCTCGGCGTGGCGCTGACCGGTTCGGACACGGCGTCCAACGTGTTGTTCGGCGGGTTGCAACGGGTGACGGCGGAACAGTTGGGCATTAGCCCGGTGCTGATGGCCGCGGCCAACAGTTCTGGTGGGGTGATGGGCAAAATGGTCGACGCCCAGTCGATCGTGGTCGCCTCCACCGCGACACGTTGGTACGGCCACGAAGGCGAAATCCTGCGCTACGTGTTTTTCCACTCGGTGGTCTTGGCGATCCTGGTGGGCGGGCTGGTGACGTTGCAGGCGTATGTCGAGCCGTTCACGCATATGGTGGTGGGCGGACGCTGACAGAGGATCGGGCATGATCGGGCTGTTGTGGCGAGGGAGCTTGCTCCCGCTCGGTTGCGCAGACTCCACCAGCAAAGGCGCCGCGGGCGGCGGCGCCGGCGCGGACCCTCGCCCGCCCCCGCTCACACCCCGT